>CAYIUD010000066.1:0-4088 GCA_964366265.1 uncultured Pseudomonadales bacterium
GACGCTCTTCCGATCTATTGGCACTTTCCTCCTACTAGTCACCCCCCAAAAACTACACCTCCCTCAAGCCGAAATCCAGCAATGGCCAGATTAAAGTTGACAACTCCTCTTTCGTTTTTGTAAAGTAAGTTGTAATGGTCCATACCATTACACATGATATGGATCATAAAATCAGGCTGGCGCTGTCTTATGACGATGTGCTCTTAGAGCCAAGATATTCACGAATAAAAAGCCGGGCCGACGTCGACCTTTCCGTTAAACTCACCCCCAACATCGTTCTCAAACTTCCTCTCATCAGTTCCAACATGTCCGACGTTACTGGCGTAGATATGGCTATCACCCTCGGCAAACTCGGTGGTTTAGGAGTTTTGCCCAGATTCATGCCTCTCGAATCTCAAATTAAAATGATCACTCAAGTCAAAAAGGCTGGCGTCCTTACTGCCGCGTCAATCGGTATCAAAGACGATTTTCTTGAGAGAGCTACGACTCTCATCAATTCCGGTGCCGACCTCCTCTTTCTTGATGTTGCTCACGGTCACATGAGTCAGGCTATCCTCGCCACCAAAACCCTAAAAGACAAATTTGGTCCCCAAATTTGTCTCATCTCCGGTAATATTGCCACTTACGACGGAGCCAAAGCCCTTTTCGAAGCTGGCGCCGATGTTGTCAAAGTTGGCGTCGGTCCCGGCAGTATCTGTACCACCAGAATCGAAACAGGCTCCGGCGTTCCCCAAATCACCGCCCTCCTCGAAGCTTCAAAAGCCGCCCGACAATACCAAAAAACGATCATTTGTGACGGTGGTATCAAAAATTCCGGCGACATCATCAAAGGTCTGGCCGCCGGCGCTTCAGCTGTCATGATAGGTAATCAATTCGCCGCCACCGACCGATCCCCCGGCAAAGTCATCACCATCAACAGCAAAAAATTCAAACGCTACAACGCCTCAACCTGCCTCACTGAAAAGAAAAATCATCTCCAACAAAACCACCAAGAGCTTTCTTCTGATTATCTCAAACAAATTGAAGGCATTGAGAGCTTTGTCCCCTACAAAGGTTCATTAGAAAAAATTGTTGAACAAATGAGTGCCAACATTCGCTCCGGACTTAGTTACTCCGGTGCCGAAAATATAGAGATTCTCTGGCAAAACGCCCAATTCGTCAGAATCACCGCTCAAGGGCTTAGAGAAAGCAACCCCCACGACGTCCTTTTACCTAATCTTCTACTTCAAACTCCTTAAGCGCTTCCATCATCTCTTCCCAACTCTCACCTTTAAGAAGATCTATCTTTTCTGGTGACAATAGATAAGTCTTTTCTTCCCCGTCTTTAACCATTACCAAAGTCAACATCTCTGCACCATCATCTATTTGTCTCAAGATACACCCGCCTTCTTTTTCCATATCCAATATCCTCGGGAAACAGCGTTCACAACGACCTGATCCAACATGTTCACAAGCATTTCCAGAAAGTTCTAACCGCATAACATTTAGCAATTGATAACTAACCTCAGTCTATCACTCCCGTTTCTTTTTACTATCCTTCTTTGTTTTAGAGCCAGATTTCACAGTCTTTTTCTTTTTCTCACTCACCACAGGCCCATCATTGGTTTTAAATGCCGCCACCATTCCTGCCAAACCCTCTACTTTTTTACTCTTAAATTCACCTACTTTTCTTGTTTTTGCTTCTTTAGCCTCTAACAAAGCAATCACCTTGTCCAACTTGCTGTTCAACATCTCTATATTCCTATTTAACTGAGAAAGGTCAGGACCACCTCCACTTCTCTGTGGGGCTCGTTCTCTATCACTAAATCTCGATCTTCCTCGATCTGCTCTTTCCTCTCCTCCGTCATTCCTTTTCTCAAAGCAGTCACTGCAATACACTGGTTTGTCACCACTTGGTCTAAAGGGAACCTGGCAATCCTTGCCACATTCGCTACATACCGCATCATGCATCTCATGAGACCTTTCAAAACCTCTGCCACCAGAACCGCCTCGAAAAGAATCCCTACCCCCTCTTGATCTATCTCCAAACCTTGAATTATTCATATTTCTATAACCCTATATCAATAGGCTATATTACAGTATATGCCCACTCGTCCCAAATAGCAAGCTCAATCCTCAACACTCACCGCTTTCTTCACAAGTTCTACAATCTCCACCTCCTCTATAGGAGTCAACTTCTTCAGTGCAAATGATGTTGGCCACATGAATCCATCATCAAGTTTCGCCACGTCACTAAAACCAAGTGTTGCATATCTTACCTTGAACTTATTAGCACTCTGGAAAAAACAGATAACCTTACCATCCTTGTTGGCGTATGCAGGCATCCCATACCAAGTTTTTGGTGAAAGCTGTGGCGCTACCTCTTTAACGAGAGTGTGGATCCGTTTAGCCATACTGCGATCTGGCTCCGACATCTTTACTATCGCTTCAAGCACAATTTTCTCACCAGCTTCTTTGTTCTTCCCCGCCTTTACCTCCGCAGCCAATTCTTTAGCACGATTAATCATCGCTTCTCGCTCAAAATCCGAAAAACCCTCAGGCTTCTTTTTATTTGTCGCCATGTACACCATGTTAACATTTCAGTAATGAACCTCAATGACGACAGTCTTGCATGAGCCCAACAATAATCCCGATCACCACCTTCTTCATATGTCACAACTAGCCTTTTATCTCTACGTAATTCAGATCAGCCACTACTCCACTGTCTTAGCAGTAAATTATGCCCTTGATATTAATAAGGCTTTCCAAAAATTTCGTCATGCCCACCCCCAAATCAAAGACTCAATCTTACGTCCTGAACTCTATCAAAGCATTCGTCCCTCTAGGTCGAGCCGTGAAGCCTTAAATCGTACCAAAGAGCTCGTCCGCAACCTAGAAGCCCAGGATTACGAAGTAATTGCTGGCCCACCTCTTTATACCAATGTTTATCGCTGTTATTCAATCGAGATTAACGGCAACCCCAACCATATCTACGTCGGCCAAACTAACTACCTAATCAATAAGCGCTTTGCTCAACATGTATATCACTACCACTCAGCCCGGATATTACGTCGTTACGACATCCTAACCTTACGCGAAGATTTATATGCTGATTGGCCAATCTGCTATAACAGCAAAGACTCACTCAAAAATGAAAAGGGGTTGTACGAACATCTCAAAAAACAAGGTTTCAAAGTCGAGGGTGGCACCTAAAATCGCATCCCACATGCTACCTTACCTAATTTATCGACTAATGATAACAATATATTGACAAACGATAAATAATAAGGTAACATATAGTCATAAATAGATAATTTTTATGAAACGAGGTTCAACATTATTTTTAAAGGTAGTAATTTTACTTATCGGAACCGGCGTGCTTGCCGGTTTGATTTGGTTTCCACAAACTGAAGGCAGAGCAACCAACTTAGATCTCATCAGTATTTATACCGATCCGTTTATTATCTATATTTACATCGGTTCAATCCCATTTTTTGTTGGGTTATACCAGGCATTCAAATTATTAAACTTCATTGAAGCTAACAAGGCCTTTTCCCAAGGTGCTGTTAACTTACTTAAGAATATGAAATTTGCTTCCCTCAGCCTTATCGGTTTTATTGCCTTAGCAGTGTTTTACATCCGTTTCTTTGCGCATGGTGATGATCCAGCCGGTCCGACAATGCTTGGCATTCTTGCATCGTTCGCGGTCGCCGTTATTGCAACCGCTACCGCTATTTTTCAAAAGCTCCTCCAAAATGCTGTTGATCTAAAATCAGAAAATGATTTAACCGTCTAAGAAGTATGGCCATAATAATCAATATCGACGTAATACTAGCTAAGAGAAAAATGAGTGTGACGGAGCTTTCAGAAAGAGTCGGAATAACGATGGCCAACCTTTCCATTCTAAAAAATGGTAAGGCAAAGGCAATCCGATGGTCAACACTGGAAGCAATTTGTAAAGCTCTTAATTGTCAACCCGGAGATATTCTGGAATACAAAAGCAACTAAGCTCCCCATCCCTGAACTTACTCAAACCATTTTATCTGACTCCGAAAGCCGAAAACCAGTGAACTTACTTTATTGACCATACTAAAGTAGTAATCTAATCA
>CAYIUD010000067.1:0-4074 GCA_964366265.1 uncultured Pseudomonadales bacterium
TGATGGGAATGTTTATTCGAATGGAGATATCTTGGGAACGAGTAATTCATCAGGGAATGCCGGTTCGAGGATTTTGGGATCAGTTTGGGCGGTGGGAAAAATTGATAAATACCAAAGTGGTCAGGGAGTATATGTCAAGAAAGACGCTTGGGCGGCCCAATTGATTGAGTGTCTCGTCGATGGGAAGAGAATTAGTCCTTTGGAGCCTTCGAGTAAATGTACAGGGCCGCCACTGTCGTATGTTGTTGGTACTGCACCCTCATCAGCGTCGTTATCATCGATTGACGTGGCTTATTGGAAAGGAATTGCGGAAGAGGGCGGAGTATGGCCTAATGACTGTACGGTTGGTGGGCCGGTAGGAAGTGATTGTACTTTGGGGACTAATAACTTGGGACCAATGAGGATTAATGGGAATTTGAATTTGCCGCAGGGAAGTTCGTTGACAATTACAGGGTCTGTGTGGGTTGACGGTGATATAAGTTTGGGCCAAAACAATAACATTGTTGTGGGGGAACAATGGAATAAGCAGACAGGAATTGTGGTGGTATCGAGTACTACTGACCAAGCGCTTAAAGGTAAACTGATTACGACTCAAAATGTAGTGGTGACGAGGAATAGTCAGAACGCTGGATTGATTTTGATTTCGGAAAACACGAGTAAAGATTGCGCCAGTCCGGCGATCAGGATTAAATCGAATACGAAAACGGTAGTATTTATTGCGGTTGACGGTTGTGTTTATGTTGACTCTGGCTCAGAATTGGCGGGGGTTTTGGGTTATAAAGTTCACATTTCGAGTAACTCTTCGATTGAGTTTGATCCAAGTTTGGCACAGGCGGTGGTGGGGTCAGAGTTAAATGGGTGGAAAGTGGTGGGAGTAAAAGAATATTAGAGTTGTGGTGATTTTCTAACTTCGGTAGTATGAGTGTATGGCGTCAAACTTGTCTTTGGGTTTGTATATTGGTGAAAAGTCGGTTGTTATAGCTCAGGTTGATAGTAAGGGTGAATGGGTAGAAAGATATGGTGCGATTAACCTGCCGCCTGGGACGATAGAACGGGGTGAGGTGAAAAATAAAGAGGTACTGCTTCAGGTGATAAGGGAATTGAAGAAGAAGACTCAACCAAGACGAATTAATAACAATGAGAGAGTGGTTTTGGGAATTATTGAACAGAGAGTTTTCTTGCGGGAGTTTGTAGTTCCGAAAGGCACAGAAAAAATTGATGAAAGAATTGCGACGGCAATTCGGGCGATTTTGCCGACGTTACCTGAGGAGATGGTGACGGATTCAATGATTTTGGGTGAGGATGAGGCGGGAGATGTCAGGGCGTTGTTGGTGGCGGCACCGAGGAGGGTGGTTGAAGACTTGATTGAGGTGGTCCAAGCGGCAGATTTGGTGGTCGAGCGGGTTGAGACAAAGATGATGGCGATTGCTAGAGAAATCAGACGTGAGCAGGTGAGGGGCAAGGATCAAATGTTGGTTTATCAGTCTGAGACAGGACTGATCATGTCTTACATGACGAATGGGAAAGTTCGTTTTAGCTCAGTGATTCGATTGGATGAGATTGAGAGACAAGGGGGAATTACGAAAGTAATAATCAACACGGTGAGTTATGTGAATGGTCGGTATCCTGGAAGAGAGATTCAGGAAGTGGTGGTGGCTAATGGAGTTGGTGAAATTCAGCAGTTGATGTCGTCGTTGGCAATTTTGAAAAAACCAGTTGTTCAGGTTCAGTCGAGACTGGTGGGAACATTTGTTTCGGGTATCTCAGTAATGCAACCAGCAATCGGATTGTCAATGTCTGGACTTGATGAAGAAAAAGATAAAGTTGACTTGGTACCTGTAGCTTACAAGATGAGGGAGAAAGTAAGAGAGATTCAGACGATAACGGAGATGAGTACATTATCAATGGTCATAGCGAGCCTGTTTTTGTTGATTGCTTTGGGGGTTTGGCGACAGTCACTGGTGGTAGAAGAGGGTCAGTTGCGATTGAGATTAGCTCAGTATGCGGAGAGTAACGATGCGAAGTTGAAGGAGGAACTTAATAGTGGGGTAAAAAGTTTTAATAATTTAGTTGAGGAGTTGACGGCGGCATTGAGTGTTACTGGGGGTGGTTCGACAGTGATGGAAGAATTGGATGGGTCGTTAGTGCCAGGGGTGAGTTTGACTGGGCTTTTGTATGAACGAGGGATAACGATCCAGAAACCATTGGACGAAGCGGTGGGAAATTATCTGGTGACGGGTGTGGCTGATACGAGAGGAACGGTTTTGGCATTTCAAGATCGGTTGTTGGGTAAAGCGGCATTTGATGACGGAAGGTTGTATTTCGGCAGTTTGGAAAAGGAAACTGAAGTATTATTTAGAATCGTAGGAGGCAATGGACAAAAAAGATAAGGGATTACTAGGGCTGTTGGTGCTTTTGGTTGGGTTGTTGGCGGCAATGGCGGTGGTAGTTTTTCAAATGCGGAGTAGGTTGGCAGTAGTGTCCCAACTGAGATTGGAAGTTGAAAGGGATAGGGAGGCACAAGAAAAGTATGAGAATCTACTGAATGAATTTAGTAGGGAAAAAGCTGAGGAAATAGAATGGCGGTCTTTGTTGGTAACTGATGAAGAAGGGGTGGCACAGTTTGCGGCCACAGTTGAGGCATTGGCGCGTGATCTGGGGCTGAGTTTAACGATAAAGTTTGATGATTTGCAGACAAGGGTTGAGTTGGCTGGAAAGCAAGGAGTAGGTCTAAAAGTTGAGTTGGCGTTGTCTGGAAATTATGAAGCGATGAAGGCTTTTCTAAGAGGTTTGGAAACCGGGAAATACTTGGTTAAGCAGAATAGATTACAGCTGAGTCAGCAAGGGAGTGGAAGCTATACTTTGACGATGACTGGAGTACTAATTATGAAACAGAAATGAAAGGTAAGGCAGTTACAACGATCAACACATATTGGATAAGATTGGTAGTTATCTGGGTTGTTTGGATCTTCGTGTTGGGAATTTTGGTTTGGATGTTAATCAAGGAGTTAAGACGACCGGAGGTTAAGTTGATGCCTGAGGCACCACTAATGGAGATAAATGCAACTAAAGTGAAGGAAGTAAGAGAGAAATTGTTGGATAAGTAAAAGATCTTGGTTGTTATTAAAGAAAAAAGTTTGTTATGCTGAAAGTGGTAATTAAGTTTGAACGAGGAAGGGAGGTGAATATATAAAGATGACTAGAATAAAAATAGAAAAAGGTCGTGTTTGTAAGCAGGTCAGGCCTGCCTGCCGGCAGGCAGGTTTTACATTGATTGAGCTTTTGGTGGTGATTGCGATTCTTGGTATCTTGGCTACGATTGTGGTTTTGGCAATTAATCCAGCCGAAACTCAGCGTAAAGGTCGTGATACACAAAGGTTGTCTGATCTGGCTACGGTTAGAAAAGCAATCGATTTGGCGATCGCTGAGGGAAATGCTACTTTGCCAGGGACGATTGCTGTTCCGGTTAGTGGTACTTCTGCCGGAAGTAGGGCTGCCGCTAGTACAGGTAACTATATAGGGATGGATGTTTCTAAATATCTTTCGGTATTACCGATTGATCCGAGACAGACAGCCACTGATACCACTAGATTATCAGACGGAACGACGACGATTGCTGCTGGAAGTATGGTATATAGCTTTATTTCGGATGGAGACGTATATGAGCTTAATGCTTATTTGGAATCCACAGATAATGCGGCGGTAGCCAATAATGATGGTGGAACCAGCGCAACGGCTTACGAAATCGGAACTGACGCTGGTCTAGACTTGATTAGTCCATAGTCAAGTTAGTGAGGTTTTGATTTGGCAAAGCCTGCCTTTGGAAACGACGGTGGGCTTTTGCTTTTTGAGTTGGGGTTGATTTTTGGGAGTGATTGTTGAGCCGAGACAGGGAATCGAACCCTGGTCTGCTCCTTACCATGGAGCCGTTCTACCACTGAACTATCTCGGCAACGTAAAGCTACGCACGTTGCAAGCTTGGTGCTGGGGGAGGGATTCGAACCCCCGAAGTCAGATGACAGCAGATTTACAGTCTGCCCCCGTTGGCCACTTGGGTACCCCAGCATATGGGAT
>CAYIUD010000068.1:0-4007 GCA_964366265.1 uncultured Pseudomonadales bacterium
CGAAACAAATTATTTTGATTCCTTTTTTGACTAGTCGGCTAATCACGTCCAGGTGTGTTTGCGAGAACCTGCCGTCTTTCAACATGGTTTGGACTGGGGGATAATCTAATAATTCCTTTTTAAAGGGAGATGCTTGATTCAAGGCTGACTCAATTTCATTGGGATATTCAAAACCGACGGTTTTAATGGAAGTTATTTTGTCAACGAGTTCCTCTACGAGCAGAGCGTTTTCCTTGACCCCGTGCATTTCTCCCAACAAGAGATAATCTTTGTCCTGGGATATTTTTGAAAGTTTGGTGGTGGTTTTATTGGTCAGGAACATATGATTATAGGTTGACAATTTACTGTTTTGATTGTATCATTCTATTTGCGATATCGCACTTTTTAGTACTGAGGAGAGGAGCTCCTAATGCAAAAGTCAGTCAATACTTTGGAAAAGGGGAAAATTGTCCCGTTTGGTATGCGGTTTATGGAAAGCCCAACCAAGGATGACAAATCAACCCTTAATTCTTCAGTGGCTTCCACTGTCACTACGGTATATACCACTGAAAGTGGCGCGTGGGGCGGTCTCGATGATGGGCAGTCCACTAGCCGTGATGACTAGTACTACCCAGTAGTACCCATAAACCCCTTCGGCTAATGCTAAAGGGGTTTTCTTTAACTATAGGTAAAGGAGTGAGAAATGCTGTTAATCGTGACTAATGTGACGGACGCTACGGCAGATTTTTTTGAAGGGAAACTCAAAGAGCGTCGTGTGCCGTTTTTTAGGTTTAACACTGATCAAGCGATAACCAATTCGGTTCATAACTTGACGATTAGGATGGATGATAAAGATGAAACTTTACTCATCCATCGTGGTGTTTCTTTGGATATGGCTGATGTTTCATCGGTTTGGTATCGACGTCCTATGTTTCCAGAAATCCCCAAAGAAATTACCTCGCCACAAGCGCAACGATATATCGAAGAGGAAACTCATTATTACCTGAAATGTTTGTGGAGGATGTTGGGTGACAGGAACTGGGTTAGTCCACCATGGGCAATAAGTTGGGCACAAACTAAGTTGGCGCAATTAAAAATTGCCAAAGAACTTGGCATGACTATTCCAAGTACCCTGGTTACTACTGATCCTGATGAGGTAGTGTCTTTTTACAAAAGACACAAGAGAAATATCGTTGTTAAGCCGTTTAAGGAGAGTTTCTTTGATTATGGTGATGGTAAGACTTCAACGATCTTTACTAGCAAGGTGACCAAAAAGGATTTGGAGAAGATCGATCAGGTTCGGTATGCCCCAACTTTTTTCCAGGAAAATATCAAAAAGGTGTATGAGCTTCGGGTGACGGTATTTGGTGAAGAAGTCTTTGCCGCCAGGACTGATTCTCAAAATGATCCTAAAAAGAAAATTGATTGGAGGCATGTCTCCCAAAATCCATTGATCTGGGAGGAAACCAGTATTTCCAACACAATTAGGGATCAATCGGTTGCTATGGTAAAAAGGTTTGGCTTGAAATTTGGAGCATTAGATTTTGCTGTTACGCCAAAGGGTGAACATATCTTCTTTGAGATAAACCCTAATGGTCAATGGGCTTGGTTGGAAATCCAATTAGGGGTGCCAATGTCAGACAGCTTAATCAAATTGTTGGTCTAAATTAAAAACCTACGGAACTCCGTAGGTTTTTTTGTAGTTGTCGAGTTTGGTTAATTGAATTATATTGAGTAGTAATTTGGAAGTTGAGAAAAGGAGACCAGAAGAAATTGGCCGAAGAGAGTTTTTGAAGAGGACGGGGTTGTTGGCGGCGGGTTTGGTAGTGGGGTATGAAACCAGTAATCAGTTGGCAATTCCAAGTGAAATATTTGATTGGCTAAGTCATCCGGAGGTAGTTGAGTATTTGGTTGAGGAAATGAGTAGGAGGCCGGTGAATTTGGGGGTGTTTGGGAGTGATATGAGAATTCCCGGAATGGAGAGGAGTGTGGGAATGCCGGTACACAGGAAACTTGATTTTTTTGGATGGCATGGCGGAAGAGATTATTTGCGGGGAAAGGTGGATTTTTTGAGAGAACAGTTAAATTTTGGACGGATTCCTGGGGTAAGTATGACGATGACGAATCCCAATAGTCAGTTGGGTGAGTTCCGTTATGGAAGTCATAGTTATTATGATGAGACACATAGGCCTTATTTGCAGGCGTTGGCACAAGAATTAAGGTTGTTGGAGATACCGGTGGAATTGGCGTTTTTTGAGCCGAACATTAAGCCAGAGCCACCAGAAGAGTACGCTGATTTGTTTCGATACGTGGTGGATGTTTTTAGGAAAGAGAGAGCGGATTACGTGGTGTTTACAATGTATTTGTCGGCTCAATTTCCGATGACTAGACACATGATTAAGGATTACTACCCCGGACACGAATATATCGATAAATTTGGGTTTAGCATTTATGATTTGTATCAAAGTAATCCATTGCACTTTAACCATTGGGTGCCGGGGAAGATGAGTGCTTGGAGTTTGGCATGGCCATGGTTGAAGCCGGCGTTGGAGGTGACTGAAGGGAGAGTGCCGTTGGTAATTGCAGAAGTGGGAACAGGCCGAGATTCACGGGAGGAGGCGGCTGATTGGTTGGTGGAAATGGTAGAGATTTGTTACGCGTTGGGGATTGGGGAGATGAATTATTTTAATGTTGATTTTAAGTGGAAGTATACGGGGAACATGCTGGAAACAGCGGGTAAGTGGCTTGATGGAAAAGTTACGGCCAAAAAAGTTAACTGGGGGGAACGGAATTGGGTGATTGGGGCGACGGCAGAGGATAAGAAAGTTTTTCGGGAGCGATTTAAGTTGATGAATAGTAAGACAGATCGGACAATAACCTTGGAGGGGAAAATTGGGAAACTGGGAGAGTATGTACAGCGGGATTTTGGGGAGAGAGTGATGAATACAGCGAGAAAAGTGGATGTAAATAATGTGGATTATTTGCGAGAGCAGGAGAAGATTTTTGAGGAGGGTGATTGATTTTCGGGCGAGATAGAATATGTCTATGCAAACAGTTGTAAATGATCATTTGGTGGGGTATGAGATTGTTAACCCCAAAGGCAGTCGGACACTACTTGTCCTTCATGGATGGGGGCATAAAGCTTCATATTGGTTGCCTCTGGTGAAGTTGTTGCCACAAAAACTAAGAATAGTTTTACTGGATTTGCCTGGTTTTGGTCAGAGCGACTTTCTTTCGGGAATAGCAGGAGTGCCAGAATACACGGAATTTGTGGAAGACTTTATTAAGAAGATGGGATTAAAAAAACCAATTATTTTGGGACATTCGTTTGGGGGGCAAATTGCGATGTATTTGGTTGCTAAAAATTCACAATTAGTTTCACATCTAATATTGCTCTCACCGGCGGGAATTAGGACCAAAACCACGAAGCAAAAGATTAAGATTTTTTTGTATAAACGCTTTAAGGGTTTGAAAATGTTTTTACCCACTCCTATTTTGCGATGGGTTATACGTCAATTTACCTCAACAGATTATTTGAATGCTTCGCCGGAACACAAAGAGGTTCTTAAAAAAATTGTGACTCAGGATTTAACAGAAATCCTGCCGCAAATTAAAGTGTCAACGGATTTGATTTGGGGGGAGTTAGACAAAGAAATTCCTTATGCTGGTAAACAAATAGCGAATGCTATTCCTGATTGTCGGTTGCACGTTCTCTATGGGGTTGATCATAATCCACATTTGTCAAAAACTTCAGAGCTGGCTGACCAATTAACAAAAATTATTTATGAGGCATTAAAAAATAATAAAGATTACGGGTTCAGAGATCAGTTGTTTAGAAGTTCGGTTTCTATAATGAACAATATTGCAGAAGGATTTGAGCGAAGAGGTGATAAAGAACTGAAATACTTTATGTTTATTGCTAAAGGATCATGTGGAGAATTAAGGTCTATGTTGTATCTTGCGAAGGACTTAAAATACATTACGGAAAGTCAATATAATAATTTCAATATGTTATCCTTAGAAATATC
>CAYIUD010000069.1:0-3941 GCA_964366265.1 uncultured Pseudomonadales bacterium
TATTGACTTGATAGTAGCCCCTGACGGTATACCAGGAAATGAAAGTGGAAAAAGTAAAAATGCCGGTGATAAGGATAATGAAGGTCAATCGGGAAAAATAAATCGGAACAAGGTCGTAAAGAAACTGAACTCCTCGACCGATGGCGAGACAGATAAGAGGTAAAAGAAAAACTTGATAGTAGTCGTGTTGGACATTGCCGCCGGCAAAAATAATCAAATAAGCAAGTAGAGAAGAAGCCCAAATGAGATAGATAAATTGGTCTTTGCCCTTACGAATGAGGCCAAGTAGATACGGAAGAAGACCGCCAATTCCTAAAATTAGGTTGTTGAGGCGAACGTCAAACAACCAGTGGAAAAAAGCACCTTTGAAACGGATATTGTCTTTGTTGTAAAGCCAATCGGAAGCAGGGATGCCTTCGGGAAATTGCAAGATATGACGACGCCAATACCAAAGAGGGATAATGGGAAAAATCAAGAAAGACAGAGAAAGAAGGGACTTGGGATTTTTTTTGGACCAGAAAGTAAGAGCAAAATAAACTGGAAGCAGAAAAATTGCATAAGGCTTAACTAAAAGAGCCAGAGCAAAGAAAAAGAAGGAGGTGAGATAAAATTGATAGGCAAAAAGAGCTAAAGCCAAGGTGGAGAGGGCGATTAAGGCCGGTTCAGGGAGAATGACGCGGGAGTAATAGACGGAATAAGGGAGAACGGCAAAGGTAAAAGCGGCGATTAAACCGGTTAATTCGCCAGAAATTTTGCGGCCTAAAAAATAGAGCGAGAGGATAGTTAATAATGAGAAAAAAACAGAAACGAGACGCCCGACCAAAATTTCTTGAGGGGCAAGGTTAAAAGTGCGGATAATGAAGGCAGTAAAACCGTTAAGAAGGGGAAACTCGACCATACGAAGACCTTGAGGATTCTCCTTACCTGACTGGATATTGGAGAGATCGTGATAGGTGGGTCTGGTCAAGTTGATGCCGTGTTTGACATATTCACGGGTGACTGAGGCAGTGTCGGCTTGGCGGAAGGAGTGCCAGTCGGCAATGGGGTTGTCGATTCGATATAACCGAAGTGCGAATCCTAAGAGAACGATAAAAAAAAGTAAGAATTTGTTTTTCATGATTGGTTAAGAGTTAAACCATAGGCAAGTCCAGTGTACATCCAGAAAAGAGTGGCGACTTTACTAGCCTCAAAAACGTCAATGAATGTGGCAATCATTAAAAAACTGAGGAAAAGACTTAGTGACCCGAGAAGAAAATGATGTTCGAGGGAGGGAAGTTTATGTTTAATGCCGCGAATCAAACCAGCAAGGAGATTGATAAAAACGGTAATGAGGGCAAGAAAACCGAGCAAGCCGGTTTCACCGAGGGCGCGCAAGTAATCGTTGTCAGTGGCAAGAGAAATGGATCCATAACCAGTGCCTAAAAAGGGATTTTTGGATAAAGCCCGTAGGGCCCGGGGCCACTCAACATCGAAACGAATGGAAGTAGAGCGATCTTGTTGGATGGGACGGAGATTTTCCGGTGGTTTGGTTGGGGTCGGGGTTTCTTCTTGGGCATAAATAGATTTGACGATGAAGGCGCGATTGTCGAAAACACCTTTTACTTTTTGTTCTAGATTGTGACGATAGATATCAATAAGACTATTGAAACGGCCAGAAATACTGGGAGTGTTGATAAGGCCAATGACGGCAATAAAGAAAACAGGAATGATCCAAAGTGGTTTTTTGGCGAGATAAAAAACCAGACTGACGGTAATGATGGTGGCTCCAAAAGCGATCCGGGATCCAGTGCGAAGCTGGAGCCAAAAGAGAACTAGAAGAAAAATAACACCAAGAAACCTAAAGAGATTTTTTTTGGGAACGGCTAAAAGGCCAGCAAATAAGGCGATGGTCATGGTTAAGTAAGTAGCCAGATCATAATGACCGGCAAAAGTAGAGGAGAGATTGACTCCAGGTTGGAGAGTTAGAGCAATACCCTTGCTAAACTCAACGTTTTGGGTAGAGATAACTGGAGCATTGAAGTAGAGTTGGGCGATTCCGTAGGCGAAGACACTCAGGGCAACCAAAGGAATGAGTTTGAGAAAGAAAATGAGATTACGGTGGTTGCGGACAAGGATTATGCCGGCAAAGAAAGGGAGCATGTATTCAATTCGTCTAGCCCAGTGAAGCATGCCCAAGTGGAAGGGAATAGTTTTGGTCAGAAATATACCACTGATGATGGCAATCAATCCAACTAACCAGAAAATAAAAATTGATCGAGTCATGGTAAAACGAAAAAAGAAAAGGGGATTTTTGAGGAAATGAGCTAGAAGCAAGAATGCGAGTAAAACAAGGATAAAATCCTCACTACGAACGGCGACGTAGGTGCCGGGGATATTGAAAAGAGGAAATTTGGGATAAAGAGGGATAAAAATAATTAAGGTCGCAAAAACGTATTTAAGGAGAGACTCAAGCAAGGTGTTATGCCCGGAGAGCTTCTTGGTAGGCTTTTTTTTGGGCTTCATTGCCTAATATTATCCCAAACAGAACCAATCTGAGCAACGAGCCAAGTTTAAAGAGCAAATTGACTAAAAATAATTGCCAACTAGGTTGATGTTTGCGGAAAAAATATTTGATACCTTTAATTTCAGAAACAATGGCAAAGCGTGAAGATGAAGACTTTGACTGAAGGTGGGTGATGACGGGAAAACTGGAGTAAATTACTTTGAGGCCGTGTTTTTTGAGTCGATAACATAGCTCCAAATCTTCGCCATACATAAAGATATGAGGATCAAAACCTTTGAGTTTAAGGAAAATTTCTCGGGGAATAATCATAAAGGCTCCAGTGACCCAATCAGGTTCGAAATTTTGTTGATAAAAAGAAATGTCTGGGTGGATTGGTTTGATGATTTGTTTGAGTAAAGGAAGCTCGTCAAGAGCGGTATGCCAAGCGAATAAGCGGAAAAGAGTCGGGAAATAGCCTCCCGATGGTTGAATTGAACCGTCGGTGAAAAGTAAACGGCAAGTGAAAGCGCCGAGATTAGTAGTGTCTTTGATCTGGTCAAACGATAACTTAAAGACGTTATCGTTTAGGAGAGTGTCAGAATTGAGAAAAAGTAGATATTTACCTTTGGCAATGGAGGCGCCTAAATTGTTACCCTTACCAAAACCAAGATTGTCTCGACTCCGAACTAGTTTGACCTGGGGGAAATTCTTTTTGATGAGGTCGGGACTGCCATCTTGAGAATTGTTGTCAATGACAATGACTTCAAATCTGAGATCAGTAGTGAATTTGTAGATGGATTTAAGGCAATTTTTTAAGTCAGACTTGGTATTGTAAGAGACAATGATGATTGATAAATCCATATGGGTCTTAAGATTTAGATTTTAGAGTCAAGAAAAGTTTTCTGGTACTGTTGGTGAACTGAGAAAGAACAAGATAAGTTAGAGGAAAAATTGAGGTCCAGATAAAAAAACGAATCCAAAGGGGAGAAAAGTAAGGCTTGAGGGTGATTTTGCCCTGATACTCTTTGTTGTTGACGATGATTTCCCAACGGGCTTTTTCAAGATCAAAACGATAGTTGGAGATAGGACTAAGACGGGGGTTCCAACCACTAACAAACAGACTTTCACGCAAGGGATGGATGATTTCTTCGAGATAATAACTTAAAAGTTGTTCCCGAACATAGACGCCTGTTTCTTCTGGGGGATAATTTAGACGATAGGAAGGAAGGGTGATTTGTCCAAATTTGAGGCTAAAAGATTTCTGATAAAAGTCAGTGATTTGTTGACGATTAAGGTCAGTGTAATAGGCAGACTGTTCCGGATGTTGCCAGGTATCGCCAGGTTCGTCGGAACGAAGAGATTGAGGAAGAGGGGCGATTTTAGGGTCGGGTAAGGCAAGGTATAAGAGGCCGGAGGAATAAATTATCGCTACAAGAATGAGAAAAATATTTTTCATTTA
>CAYIUD010000070.1:0-3911 GCA_964366265.1 uncultured Pseudomonadales bacterium
GGGCTTTAAATTTCCTCTAATTTTTCGTGCCTTTGGTGATTACAAACTTCCCCTATATATCTACCTCACTACCATTCCCGTTGCCTTATTCGGTCTTAACATCTTCTCCATTCGTTTCATTTCTGTTCTTGCTGGTACTTTAGCCATCCCTGCTATTTATTTTTTAACAACCGAACTTTTCAGCGAAAAATTAAATCTAAGAATCAAACAAAAAAAAGTCGAAATCCCCGCTAGTTTAATCACCGCCTTTCTTTTAACTTTTTTACCTTGGCATTATTTTATTAGTCGCCCCGCATTAGAAGCCAATCTCGCTCTCACTTTTTTCCTCTTTGGCCTCTGGTCCTTGTTCAAGGCTTTTAAAAATCCCAAATTCTTCATTCCTGCTTCCATACTCCTATCCCTCACACCCCACACTTATAATACTTATCGTGTTCTCACCCCCTTATTTTTAATCATTTTCACCATTCTTAATTTCCAATCCCTAAAGCTTAAATCAAAATTAACCGATCGAAACTTTTTAATTTCTGCCACCATCTTATTCATCTCCTTTAGTCTCGTCATTCAACAATCAATTTCTGGAGTCGGCCTTGCTCGTTATCAAAAACTCGCCATCTTAAACGAACAATCTGTTTTTCAAATCGGCGAGACTCGTACTCAAAGTAATCTTCCACCCCAAATTGCTCGTTTACTCTACAACCGTCCACTTTATTTTATTAAAGAGTTCAGCAAAAATTATCTTAATTATTTTTCTCCCCAATTCATTTATCAAGCCGAAGGAGCCCAAAAACAATTTGCCATTCCTTTTAAAAATCTTTTCTCCCTTCCTATTCTCATCCTTACCTTGATCGGTTTCTTTATTACCTCGCGCCAATATCAACAAAAATCCACCCAATATCTTCTCGCTCTTCTTTTCTTAAGTCCAATTGCCGCCGCCTTAACCCAAAGCCCACCCCAAGCCTTAAGGCCCACCCCCATGATTATTCCAATCATTATTTTTGCCACCACTAGTTTCTTCGCCATCACCAACATTTTCTCTTCTCATTCTTGGGCAAAATCTACCGTCAGCTTCATTTTGATTTTCAGCATCCTTATTTCTTTTACCCGGTACCTTGACACCTATTGGGACTCGTATCGTTCCCAAAATTCGTCTTCCTGGCAATACGGGTATCAGCAAGTCATGGAATATGTTGGAGAACATCAAACCGAATATGATCGTATCTTCATCACCAAATATCACGGCGAACCACATATTTTTTACGCTTTTTTTACTAAACTTGACCCATATAGACTTCAACCCAATAAAGACAACATTCGCTTTGCTCAATCAGATTGGTTCTGGACCGACAAAATTGATAACATCTTTTTTGTCAACGACTGGCAAATCCCTGCTTGGCAAAAAGCCGATACTCTCACTCTCGAATCAGGTGGGATTCTGTCAACCAAAAATTCTCTCATCATTGCCTCGATTGAACATCTTCCCTCAAATACCGAAATACTTCAATTAATTGAAGATCTCGATGGTAACACCACTTTTATAGTCGCCAAATTTAAATGACTGGAGTAAAATAAGCAAAGCTTGTTTCAATTCCTTTATTCGTCATGAAAACGGACAAAGGTACTGAAACTAGCATCTGTTCTTTTTTAAAGGAGTAGGTGATATGTACAAACAACCAGAGTTGGTAGTTTCTGAACAAATCATTGGTCAAGTCTTTCCCGAACATACCGGATTTGAACTGTCTAAGATTGATCTTATCGAGATCAATTCCGCCAGAAAAAAAATCCTAATCACCGTTACTGTTGCTCTTCCAAGAAAAACAGTCAAACTTTTAATCAGCCTGATTCGGGTCAAGGAACCCAAAAAACGAATCGGCGGGTGGGAAAGCGGGACTGTTTATGTCATTGGAGGATACGGCAATTACCAGATTAGCTTTCCAACCAGCGACAAACCACTCGTGATTTTGTCAGAGAAAACTTAAAGCCCCATGAACCCCGTTCTATCGGGGCTTTATTTCTTTATTTTCTGGCATAATAAAGACCAAAACCACACATGAATCTCACTACTGACCACCAACTATTTCAGTTCCTCATCATCTCTATCTTTTTTTTGCTATTCTGTTTGATTAACAGACAGAAAATTGCCCCCTTTTTTTATCTGATTTCCTTTCCTTTCCTTTTCTATTTCCCCCTCAATTTTTCTGTTTTGATTCTTATTTTGCTTTACTCCACTGCCGTTTACCAAATCATCTTCTCCACTCAAAAAACCTATCCCTTACTCGCCGGCCTAATTGTCATCACCGCTCTTATCTTTCTTAAAACTGACTCTCCCTATTTTTCCCCAAATATTAACATCATTGATCACCAACGCGGTTTTCACCCCAATTGGCAAACTAGCCTTTCGGCCAAGCTCCTTCATAATAAATTATTTCTCTCTTATCAATTTCTTGATAATTTAGTCAATCACCTATCTTTATCCCGCATTTTTGCTTCTGGTTTGTATCCCAATTTTGCCAAATATGTTCCCATTGGTTACCTTTTTCCATTCGATCTATTCACTATCTTTTTCACCCTCAAATCTCTCCGCCTGAAACTGCTTCGCTTACCCATTATTATCTTTCTAACTCTTAACCTCTTAGGTATTGCTCTTTACCAAGGCCTCTTAGCCAATTTCTTTCTCGGCTCCTTCATTGTCTTCTTAGCCCTCTTGGTTACCCACACTCTCAATCGTTTCCCTTCTAAAATCGCTCTTGCTTTAGTCACACTCAATGTCCTCACCCTCGCTTTTATCAATCCACTTATTAATTTATTTTGGGATATTGGTTTTAAATTATGAAAAAAAGTTTTGTCCTTATTTTTACCCTTGGCATTCTTTTACGCCTAGCTCTGCTTGAGTCCATTCCTGCCAATCTAACGATGGATGAAGTCAATAACGGCTACACCGCCTATTCCATTCTCAAAACCGGCAGAGACGAGTGGGGGAACAAACTGCCACTTTCATTCCGTTCTGTCGGCGATTTTAAACCACCTGGCTTAATTTACCTAACCGTCCCCTTTGTCGCTCTTCTCGGACTAAACGAACTCTCTGTACGTCTGCCTGTTGCCCTTGCCTCGATCATTACTTTACTGGTAATCTACCTCCTTGGTCGCAAATACCTCTTTCCTCAATATCCCCCGTGGTTTCATCTATTAGTCCTTTTCCTTTTTGCAACTTCACCTTGGCATTTAATTTTTTCCCGTTCCGGTTACGAGTCAGTTTTAGCAATGCTGTATTTAGTTCTCAATCTTTTTCTCTTTTTTAACTATCTTGAAACGAAAAATCCCCTATCACTCTTTTTCTCAATTTTGTTCGCTTTCCTTTCAATGGTCACCTATCATTCCTACAAAGCTCTCACTGTTCTTCTAAACCTCGTCATTTTCTTGCAAAATTATCGACCTTTCTTCCACAACTTAATTAAAGGTTTCCAAAAACAAAAAATCATTTACTTGTCTGTCTTTCTCTTTTTCATCCCGATCGGCGTCATCTATACATCTCACTTCGTCTTTGGCGCCGGCATGACCCGAACCAAAATGGTTTTTCTTAGCAACGACTTTGAATACCGCATTTTGTTAATCGAAAAACTTAAATATTTTGGTTACTATTTTTACGACTACACTTTATTACCGTTTTTCTGGTTTAAGCGCTTTCTTGACTATTTCACTCCCAACTTTTATCTTTATTCCGGTTTAGAACTAACCGTACCTCATCACCCAGGGGTCGGTGTCACTGGCATTTCCGTTTTTACTCTCTTTATTTTAGGTCTTTATTTCCTGCTTTTCTCCAAACTAAAAACAAATTTAGACCCCAAAATTAAAACCTTTCTTTTAGCCTGGGGTTTCTTTGGCTTTTTCCCTGCCTCGATTGCCAACAATGTCCA
>CAYIUD010000071.1:0-3833 GCA_964366265.1 uncultured Pseudomonadales bacterium
CAGGGTTGAGTTTCCCTGTATTTGTTGATCATGGAATTGATGGTAGCAAAAAGTAAAGTTGAGAGTTTGTGAGAGAAAGGCTGGGTTATGATCAGTGTTATGGGTAGGGAAACAATGCAATGGCGGGGGATTGGGTGGATGTATCGTGAGTCAACGTGGGGTCAGGAGGCGGAAAGAGCGATGCCGAGAGAAGTGGAAAGGATAGATTTTGAATTGATAAAAAAAGAGAATGAGGAGAAGGTGGAGAGTTTAGAGGGTGAGGTTAAGAGGAAAATGCTTGGAGGTAATGGTGTTGGTGCTAGTAGTGAGAGTGATGGTGTAAGTGTAGTGAGTGTTGGGGCTCAAGTCTTTGATGGTAACAATGTGGACAGAGAGGGGAACTGAGGAAACGGGGATAGTTCTAATTTTGAGATTGTTTTGGTAGAGAATGATGGTTGAGGAACCCGGTTGGCTAGTAGTGAAGGAGAGAGTGATAGAATCCGGAGGAACTTGAGTGACGGCGGGGGTGGAGATAATTTCGTCAGCGGCAACTCGGCTTTCTTTGGAGGTGGAAAGTTGACTGAGAGTCAAGGGAATGCCGGCGGCAATAGTCAGAACAACAGCAACGGGTAACAGGACGGCAAAGATGGATTTGATGGGAATACCCCAGAGTTGGTGATAGGTGATTTTTGATTCCTGAGCCTTTTTAAACTGGAGAAGTTCGCCTTTAGGAAAGAAATTGCCGTGTCCTTGGGGGCAAGTATAGACATGGACACCTTTGGGGATGGAATCGTGCGAAATGAGAGAGAGGCGGGTTTGGCATTCGGGACAACGGGGGTTTTCTGGAGGGGCAATCTTGGTTTGGGGAGTGATGGCATCAGTGGTGATAGCTTGAGAGACGGAGATATCGTTGGCGAGCCAGCGGGGAAACCAGTGGCCGCCACAAGTAAAACATTCGTGGACAATTCCGTGTTGTTCGGATTTGGTGAGGATGGCGGCTTCTTGTAAGGGAGAGTTGCAATAGGGGCAGAGCATTTGGTTCCAGTATAGCGCACGAAAAACGTCCGCTTTTAAGCGGACGTTGGATGTTAGCCGAGTTCGTCATCATCATCGTCGGCTCCAGGGTGGAGCACACTATTGACAACTTTGAGTTGTGAAGCGATGGCTTCGAGTTGAATCCGGACGACGAGCAAGAAACGCTCGTTGACACTGGATTCGAAGGTGTTTTCCAAAGCCAAGACGACATCCTTGATTAGGGGTTTGATGAAGCTGATGAGCTTCATCAAGTGAATGTCTTCGACGAAAATGATACTGGCGGTGTTTCTGGCCCTAATCTGATTTTCCAGATTTTGTACCGTGTCTTTCTGGCTTTGGGCGATGGCCCGGAGTTTTTGGAGAGGGGTCATGGTTTTTTTACTCCTTATTGTTATGTGCAGTGGGGTGATTATGGCAGAAATGAGCCTATAAGTCAAGTCTAGAAGGCCGCGATAAGAACGGCGAACCCTTGGTTGGCGGCGGCACAGGCAAAGACGTAAGAGCCGTCACGCATGAGAGCCTGATGGCCGAGAGAACTATCCCAGGCAGAGACAGCCTCTTTGGCGGTGGGATAGCCAGAAAGGATGTTTTCGGCGATGTTGGTGTGGGTGAGTTTGCCTTCTTCGCGGAAGCGTTTGACTAATGGAGTGAAGCCGTCGTGGTTGTCGAGTTTACCTAATTCAAGAAGTTGGTTGACGCGGATGCTGGCAATGGTGCAGAGGGTGTTGTCTTGTCGGAATTGGGGGACACCGTGTTCGACCCGATATTTTTGAATTTCGGTCCAAAGTTCGACACCGGTGTAGTAATTTAAGGTCTTGGGTGAGGTATAGGTTTGAGTTGGTGAAGAGATGGCTGGAGTGGCAAGAATGACGATGGTGATGAGTTGATCTTGGTTTTCGATAGTGGTGCGGAATTGATGAGTGCCGATTTGAGTAAAGTCGGGATCGAGGAGTTCTTTTGGAGGATCGTTGATCCAGAGGTCGGTTGGTGGTCTGACAAGGGGTAAGGGGTTAATGGCGGCGAGATAGGCGATGGTGGAGTAAGGATAGTTGGCAACTGCGGCTAGTTGTTTGAGATTGATTGAGTTTTCATTTTTTAAATCATCAGCCAGACTCAAAGTGGCTAATCTGGCGACTTGATCGAGTTTGGAGTTGGATTCTAAGGATTTTAGTTGATTTTTTTGGCGGAGTTCGTTGAGGGGGGTGAGAAGGTCGAGGTTGGGAGTAGTAGTGAGGATTGGTTTGAGTTGAAGTTTGGAAAGAAATTGATCAGTAAGAGTTTGGGCGAGTTTGGGTTGGGTGAGGAGAAAAGTGGAAATAACACTGAGGCCAATTAAAGTGGGAAGGAGACGGAGATATAGCCTGATTAGATGGTTCTTTTTTGCCTGGATAATGGTTTGTTTGACTTGTTGGAGAAGTTTCATGGTTAGTTGATTATATTACCAATTGATATTGGAGAGGTTTTGAGTTAGAATGAGCAGGCTTCCCAAGATAGGGACAAGGCAAGATAAGATGTTTATTTGGTTTATTTTTTCTGGCGAGGAGGTGAGACTAAGTTGAACGATACAGATAATAGTAAAAGACTTTATGTCGGCAATTTGCCGTATTCTTTAAGAACACCAGATTTGCGACAAATGTTTTCTTCTTTCGGTACGGTTGAGGACGCGGTGGTGATGATGGAGCCCGGGAGACCAGATCGGTCTAAGGGTTTTGGATTCGTGACGATGTCCGCAGGGGCGGAAGCCGAAGCTGCAGTTGCGGCAATGAATGGTAAAGAAATTGAAGGAAGAGTCATGGTTTGTAACATTGCTAAACCTCGTGTTTAAGCGAGATTAGTTTGGTAATAAAAAAAGACGGCTTATTCAGCCGTCTTTTTTGTGACAATCTAAAATTTAGAGGAGTGAGTCGATGGCAATCTTGACTTGTTCGAAAGGAACGGCGCCAGGAATCAATTTGGCTTCGCCAGTTTCAAAGTTGATGACAATATTGCCAGGCGTGCCGGTGACGCCGGCTTTTGTACCAGAGTTAGCTTGAGCCTCGATGGCACTCTTGGACTCATCGTTCTTGAGACAGGAGTCAAATTTTGATTGGTTGACGCCTAATTTCGAAACGATGCCGGGGAGTTGATCCAAGGTAACACTCTGATCGGCGAAAATGGTGTCAATAAATTCCCAAGCTTTGTCTTTGCTGGAGATTTTTTTGACACATTCGGTAGCCTCAGCAAATTTTTGGGCTTTGGGATGGATTTGAGTTAAAGGGAAGTGGCGATAAACCCAGACAACTTTGTCGCCATATTCTTCGACGACTTTTTTGGCGGTGGGGTGGAAACTCGAACAAAAGGGACACTCGAGATCTGACCATTCGACAAGGGCAACTTTGGCTTTGGGGTTGCCTCTGACAAGATCATCGTCGTTGATTGGATCAACATCACCAACTTTTTCGGTCGGGAGGGCGGCCTGGGTGGGGATAGCGGCGCCAGTGCCAGCGCCGGCGACATTACCGATGCCTTTTTCGAGATATTGGGATTTGGTCCAGAGGTGACCAATGAGACCGGAAGCGATGATAAGAGTGAGAACTAAGAGAGTGTTGGTAAGATTTTTGGATTGAAGTGGTGATTGAATAGATTGAGGCATGGTTTGCTTTTGATTAATTTTTAACTTTGAAGTGATAGGGGAATAGATATAGGGAGTATCCTAGTCGAAGTTACTGAGGATGGCAAGAGTTAGTTGGGGTGTTATTATGGGTAAATGAAAATCAAGTTTTTGGGGGCGGCGGGGGAAGTAACTGGATCGTGTTTTCTAGTGGAGGCAGGGGGAGAGC
>CAYIUD010000072.1:0-3810 GCA_964366265.1 uncultured Pseudomonadales bacterium
CAGAAATATTTATTTTGCGGGGTGAACGGGGCTCGAACCCGCGACCTCAGCCGTGACAGGGCTGCGCTCTAACCAACTGAGCTACCACCCCAGACAATTATCGTGAACCCCAACATTATAGCTCAAAGAGCCTACCAAAGGTAGTCTTTAGCAAAAACCACCCCCTTTAATTGACGATTCTTTGTTTCTGTATACCGAATCGAGATTCTTTCTTTCCCCACAAACATTTCTGGCAGAAAAAAGCAAAGCTTGTTTATTTTAGGCAAATAAACAACCAAGCCATCAACCTCTTCAGAACCATATGTGTACCTATCTTTCTTCCTATTTTCGTATGCCAATTTCACGCTGACAGAACCAAGACTCTTAGATAATTTAGCATCCGCATATTTTATTTGGATCCGCATAAGTTTATGTGTCCTCGGATCATCAAGAATAAGATCATAACGAGCGTCAAAAATAGGTCTACTAGGAATGTAGCCGAGCTCTAACGCCCTCAACTCGACTTTCGACACAGCCAACTGCCCCTTCATGTTAGTCGTCAACTGCATGGTTCTAGTATAGATAATTCTAACATTTCCTGCCTGATTTCTCTACCACACATCACCGTGATACAATCAAAGACAAACAAAACAAGGAGTAAACTGATGGTCGCCATTATCATCGGCACCTTACTTTTTCTCATTGCCCTTGCTCTTTCTCTTTTCAGTCGAAGTAACTGGCTTCACCAAGCCTCTCCAGAGATGGGTTTTACAAACAACATTTTTCTTTTCATCGTCTGTCTTGTTCTGTCCGCCATCCTTGGACTTTGTGGTCTCCTCACTTTCTTTGTTGGCCTTACCCTCCACTTCTTTGCCTGATTTGCTCAGTGACCGATACTCTCGGTCACTTTTTTTGTTCTCTTGACTAGAGATAGTTTTATGTATAGGATGAGTGGCAAATGGAGAAAGAGCTCAAAAATATTCTCAAGAATCTTAAACTAAACGAAGATACCATCAGCACTATTCTGGGTGGACTAGTTATTATCATTATTGGCCTTCTAATTTTTAACTACTTCAAATCGATCAACCCTCAAGGAGAAATTACTCAAGAAGCCGCTCAAGAAGAAAATTCTCAAACCAAACCTGGAGATGTTGAACTAGTCGAGGATAATGGCAAAAACGTTCCCAAAGGTTTACCAACCACCTACACCGTCCAAAAAGGCGACCATCTCTGGAAGATTGCCGAAAATTTTTATAACTCTGGCTACAACTGGGTTGACATCGCTCAAGTCAACAACCTCACCACCCCCAATTCTATTGAGGTCAACCAAAAACTCATCATTCCCAAGGTCGAAGTCAAACAGGCAACCATCACCGTTCAAAAGACCAAAGACACTATTGATAGTACCTCCTACACCGTCCAAAAAGGCGACCACCTCTGGGAAATTGCCGTCCGCTCCTACGGCGACGGTTTCGCCTGGAACAAAATCTACACTGCCAATCGAGAACTCATCGGCAATAACCCGAGCCTCGTCGAGGCTGGCATGGTTCTAACCATCCCACGCTAACAACAAAAACACTCATTTTTCCCCTTTACAAGGTAAAATATAAACCAACGCCGGGATAGCTCAGTTGGTAGAGCGACGGTATCGTAAACCGTAGGTCCAGAGTTCGATCCTCTGTCCCGGCTCCAATAATTCTCTTTTCACTCTCTTTTCACCGCCTCGGCAAAATACTTTTCCGCATATGGCTTCCCATATAGTTGAGTTATCACTTCTCTCTTATTATCCTCACCCAACAGTTTCATTCCGACTGAATCCATCGCTAACAAATCTTCTGCTGTTAATTTCATACTCTCCTCAAACAATTTCAACAACACTTCTGGTTTATCATCACCAGCTACCCGATTTTTGCTTACATGACCACAAACCATACATTTATGCACCACCATCAACTCCCCATCACCATTTTTCAATACCAAACCCATCGGTCTCATCATCCCTTTACACACAGACTCCCGATCACCAGGAACCTCACCATCCAAATGCCTCGACCACAAACACATCGGGCAATGATTTCTATGTTCTGTTCCCAAAGCATCCACTCCTATCTCTACACCACACTGCCCACACAAAAAACTGCTCCCAACCATCATAACTAAAGTATAACCATCGATCCAAATAATGCAAATAGTGCCGTAAATCAATAACTAATCTTCATTTCTCTCCATCGAGGTAGTGTATAATCCCGTCATGACTAAAAAAGTTATTACTATCAAGCTCGATTCCCAAAAGGATAGTACAGCTACCATCTCAGCCATTGTTCCCAATGATATCGTTGCCAAACACAAAACTGACTCTCTCAAACACCTCGCCCATGATATTACCATCAAAGGTTTCCGCAAAGGCAAGGCTCCACTCAATAAAATTGAGGAAACAGTTAATCAGCAAAAACTAAACGACCACACTCTCGAACACCTCTTTCCCGAAATTCTTAAGGTAGTTTTCAAAGAACACAATTACCGACTTGTCGGCAATCCTATTGTCAAAGCTGTTACTACCCCTTCAAATCACGACTGGACCGTCACTTTGGATTTTCCTCTCTACCCGAAATTTGAACTAAATAACTATCAAGCTAAAATTGAAGCCGCTTTAATCAAAATCAAGCCTGACAAAGACAACAAAATCAACCTTGAAGAAAAAAAACTGAACACTCTAATCAACACTCTTTTAATCAACACCGAATTGACTTTACCCCAATCCATCATCAACGAAGAAGTCAATCAATCTCTCATTCGTCTCTATGATCAGGTCAAATCCATTGGGATCACCATTGATCAGTACTTAAAATCTCTTGGTAAAGACGCCCAGGAACTCCGCAAAGAGTACCAAAAAACTGCCGAGGATAACCTTAAAATCGAATTTATCCTCGACAAAATCGCTCACGATCAAAAAATCACCATCGCTGACCAAGAGATCACCGCCATGATCAATGCTAGCGGCGATCTCAACACCAAAAAAGAACTTGACACTCCCAAACAACGGGCTTACATTAAAGGCATCCTCACCAAACGCAAAACCATTGACGCCCTGCTAAAACTTTAGTATTATAGGCCCATGGATAACTCAACCAACAACCAAAGCGGTAACAATCCCAAAATTCAAAGCTTTCTTGAATCACTTCGACGTCGCTCCGTCTCCAATCCTTCCACCCACATCGAACAGCCATTTCCTGGTTTCTCTCTTGAAAACTACCAAGAAAAACGCCGTCTCGAAGAACAACGCAAACAAGAGTTTTTTCACTCCCGCTCCCGCGAGTTTAACGAAGTCTACTCTCTCAAAGAACGCCAAGAAAAAAAGCGCATCAAAGAAATTCACCGTCAACTTCAACAACTAGCCAAATCCATGAAAAACCTCAAAAAAGAAGTGGACATCGCCGCCGAACAAGCCCCGGTCACCATCTCAGCGGGGGAGTATCAACTCTCTTTTCTCGACCACCTCTTCAAAACCATCGAAGACCTCAAAAAACATATCGATAACGCTTCCACCTGGATGCACCATTTCAACTCTCGCCGTCAGAAACAAAGCTACTATTGGGCTATGACCGCTTCCAAAGGTACCAAGTTTCTCCTCTCACAAGAGCGCCAAGTCGCTACTTCCATCGGCTAATCACCCCTGCTTTGGTATAATTCACCCACGGGCTCGTAGCTCAGCTGGTTAGAGCGTTGCATTGACATTGCAAAGGTCTCTGGTTCGACTCCAGACGGGCCCACCATCTAAAAAATCCCCACTTAAAAAGTGGGGATTTGCTTTACTCCATCGAGGCCAAACTT
>CAYIUD010000073.1:0-3428 GCA_964366265.1 uncultured Pseudomonadales bacterium
AAATGATCACCCACGCATTTAACCTTCCAGCACTGGGCAGGTTTCAGCCCATATATCTACTCTTACGAGTTTGCATAGACCTGTGTTTTTGTTAAACAGTCCCCCCCCACTCTTTTGTTGTAGCCCGGATTTTACCCCGGGCAGGGCATCTTGCGAACTTACGCCCAGCTAATTTGCCGAGTTCCTTAAAAGAGGTTCTCTCGATCGCCTTGGTCTACTCGACCAACCCACCTGTGTCGGTTTGCGGTACGGTTTGCATTAAGCTCAATGCGACGCTTTTCTTGGTAACTGATGTCATCCAACTTGGCTTTGGTTTCCCTCAGCCTCGTATTTACAGCTCGTGTAAACGCCATGACGGATTTTCCTATCACGACTGACTAACTGCTTGAACGAGTGTAACTTCAACACACCGCTCGGATTGACCAATTACGTCACGCCCCAAATAAAACGCTTAATACAAGGACCGGAATATCAACCGGTTATCCATCGGCTACGCCAAATGGCCTCGCCTTAGGGCCGCCTAACCCAACGTCGACGAACGTGGCGTTGGAAACCTTGGGTATTCGGCGATAGGGATTCTCACCCTATATTCGCTACTTATGCCGGCATTCTCACTTCTTGCTACTCCAACAGACCTTACAGTCTGCCTTCAATGCGACAAGAACGCTCTCCTACCGTCCCTCACATATAAATATATGAAGAACCCTTGCATTCGGTAATATGCTTTAGCCTCGTTACATCTTCGGCGCCACTATCCTCGGCTAGTGAGCTGTTACGCTTTCTTTAAAGGATGGCTGCTTCTGAGCCGACCTCCTAGGTGTCTGAGGATAATGACTACCTTAACCACTTAGCATATATTTTGAGACCTTATGCGAAGATCTGGGATGTTTCCCTTTTGCCCCCGGAGCTTAGCCCCCGGGCACTGATTCCCGTGCAACACTACATTGGTATTCGGAGTTTGATTGGATATTAGAAGTTGCCTCCCAAGATCCATTCAGTGCTCTACCCCCAATAAGCTTTTACACGAGACCACGCCTAGACGTGTTTCGGAGAGAACCAGCTATCTCCAGATTCGATTGGCATTTTACCTCTAACCACAAGTCGTCCGAGCATTTTGCGACATACAACGGTGCGGGCCTCCACGAGGTTTTACCCTCGCTTCACCCTGCTCATGGTTAGCTCATCTGGTTTCGGGTCTACCCCATACAACTTGTGAACTGGTTTTACAACCCCACTTTCTACTACAAAACTCTCAATTTGACTGCAAAACCTTCATTACTCCTTGAATTAGCTATTGGCTAGTCCTGCGTTGTAATTTAGGTTTTTCGTTCAAATTAGAAAGTCTTTCGCTACGAAATGGAGTTATAAAACCAGTTCGGCGCCCTGTTAGGACTTGGTTTCCCTGTGGCTTCACTATGAAAATAGTTTAACCTTGCTGGATGGAATAACTCGCCGGCTCATTCTTCAATAGGCACGACATCACCCACGACTAAAAGTCGGGGCTCTGTCTGTTTGTTAGTAGGTAGTTTCAGGATCTTTTCACAGGGTGTCTCACCCTTCTTTTCACCTTTCCCTCGCGGTACTAGTTCACTATCGGTCAATAAGAGTGTTTAGCCTTGGACCGTGGTCGGCCCAGATTCCCACTGGAGTTTGCCGTCTCCAGAAGTACTCAGGAACATCTCTGTCCAGGTTTGGTTTTCAAATACAGGGCTTTCACCTTCTATGGCCTTCTATTCCATGAATGTTTTTCTAACCTTACCTGATGACGTGTGAGAGTCCTACAACCCCTAACCGAAGTTAGGTTTGGGCTTTTCCCTTTTCGCTCGTCGCTTACTCAGGGAATCTCTGCGATTTCTTTTCCTCCGGGTACTTAGATATTTCAGTTCCCCGGCTTACCTGCTTGATACATTACACATCAAGCTCCTTTGATTTGAATCAAAGGGGGTTGTCCCATTCGGACACCGTCGGATCGAAGCTTTTTGCCAGCTCCCCGACGACTTTCGCGGGCTTAAAACGTCCTTCTTCGGCTCTTATTGCCTAGGCATCCGCTACCTACATTTAGCGAATAAATTAAATTTCTTTTGCTATTTTGTGAATCTTTTTACGGATTCACGATGCGACCAAAATGAATGTATAAACATTCACTTTGACTTCTATTCACTTTTTAAGGAACCAAGTGACAGTTTTACAGCTGTCAGGGATCAGTTATCAGAAAATTTCTGAAAGCTGAGCTCTGAAAACTGAGAGCTAATGTGGTGGACCGTGTCGGGCTCGAACCGACCACCTCTTCATTGCAAATGAAGTGCTCTACCAGATGAGCTAACGGCCCCCGTATATGGCCTGCGGCCAACGGGGCAAGCCATTTTGTGCTAAAAAGAACTAAAAATCTCCGTTGCCGGAGATGTTACCAAAGACTAAAAAAGGCGTATTTTAGGCAGGAGTCTTGGTTTTGAGAACTAGTTTCATAGATAGCTTTTCCGGTAGAGGTTATTGTATCTTAGTAGAACATGAAGATCAAGAGGTTGGTGGTGGGATCGATGGAGAGTAATTGCTACTTGGTTTGGGATCAGCTGGCCAACGAAGGGGTGGTAATTGATCCGGGAGATTCGGGTGAATATATTTCTGAAGAAATTGTCAGAGAAGGATTTGATTTGCGATCGGTTTTGTTGACTCACGGTCATTTTGACCATGTTCTGGCGGCTTTGGAAATTAAACTTAATTTTGGGGTGCCAATAAGGCTAAATGAGCGGGATGAATTTTTGTACCAAAAGGCACCGGAGAGTGCGAAGCATTGGGCAGGAGTGGGGACGGGATTGGTGGCGAAAATAGATGAGTATATAAAGGAAGGAGAGGAGATCGTGTTTGGGAGAAACAGGCTGAAAGTGGTGGAAACACCGGGACATACTCCAGGGAGCGTTTGTTTTTACGAAAAGCGAGAAAAAATGTTGTTTACCGGTGATCTGTTGTTTGCGGATGGGATTGGACGGACGGATTTTGGCTACTCGGATCCTGAGGAAATGAAAAAATCATTGAAGAAAATTGAGCGTCTGGTGAGAGAAGGAGTGGAGATCTGGCCCGGTCATGGGGAGAGTTTTGTGAGTTAAAAAATGCCGGTGGGTTTTTGAGGACGCCACCGGCAAAAAAGTCATTTAAGTCTGAAGTTTTGTTTTTGCCTGTTCTTCGGTTTATCTCGGTGATTTTTTAGCCGGGAACGGGTTATTTTGGGCTTATGGTTGAATAAAAGTTCCCGGAGGATCCGAAACACAGGCGATTTTTTACCTTCCGACACGGTTTTTCCCTTTCTGTAGAAGGATTGTGTACCTTGGGGTTATTATAAGAGATTGTGGAAAACTTAACAAGCGATAGCCTTGTTTGTGATAAAATATGGTATCGGGCGTTTAGCTCAGTCGGTTAGAGCGCAGTCCTGA
>CAYIUD010000073.1:3438-3709 GCA_964366265.1 uncultured Pseudomonadales bacterium
TAAGACTGAGGTCCTAGGTGCGATTCCTAGAACGCCCACTTACCTAAAAACCACCTATTTTGTAGGTGGTTTTTTTTTGTTTTTTGAGCACTTTTTTTGAAAAGTTTATATCGTCTAAGACGTGACAGGAAGATGCGTCGTGAATTAGTTTTAAAGACCCAACCACAATGGTCTAGCGTGTTTTTAACGTTGGCTCGTGTTGCCAACGACACTCCTTAGAAAGGAGGTGATCCAGCCGCTCCTTCCAGAACGGCTACCTTGTTACGACTTA
>CAYIUD010000074.1:0-3707 GCA_964366265.1 uncultured Pseudomonadales bacterium
GGACACAATTTGTGGGGTGACATTTTTGGTAATTGCGCCGGAGTTGGCGAAGAAGTGGGTGGATTTGGGTTGGAAAGCAGGCGCTGGGGTGGAGGCGTATATTCAGGAAGCTTTGAGTAAAACGGAGCAGGAAAGGCAGGAACGAGAAGAGAAGACGGGTATAAAAACAGGTATATTGGCGGTCAATCCGGTGAATGGAGAGACGGTGCCGGTATTTGTGGCTGATTATGTTTTGTCGGGAGTGGGAACCGGGGCGGTGATGGGAGTGCCGGCACATGATGAGAGGGACGGAAAGTTTGCGAAGAAACAGGGATTGCCGGTGAAGCAGGTAATTGCGGCGGATGAAGAAGTTTTTGTTGATGATGGAGTCTTGATTAACAGCGGTGAACACAGTGGTTTGAGTTCGGTGGAGGCGAGAGAAAAGATTTTGAGGAGTTTGGGTGAACGGGCGGAGAAATCGGTAAGTTATCATTTGCGTGACTGGATTTTTAGTCGACAAAGGTATTGGGGGGAGCCGTTTCCGTTGGTTTATTGTGAGGCGTGTGGTGACGAGAATGGGGTGGTGGAGATACCAGAGGATCAGTTGCCAGTGGAGTTGCCGGATTTGGAGTCGTACGAGCCGACAGACACGGGAGAGTCGCCGTTGTCGCGGGTGAAGGAGTGGGTAAAAATAAAATGTCCGAACTGTGGGGGGGTGGCCAGGCGGGAGACAGATACAATGCCAAACTGGGCGGCATCGTGTTGGTACTTTTTGAGATTTGCGGATGTAAAAAATGGCGACCAAGCCTGGAGCGAAGAACCAATGAAGGAGTGGGTGCCGGTGGACTGGTATTTGGGGGGGGCGGAGCATGCGGTCTTGCATTTGTTGTATGCCAGATTTTGGGTGAAAGCTTTTTATGACTTGGGACTGGTGTCGTTTAAGGAGCCGTTTACGAGACTTAGAAGTGTGGGGATGGTCTTGGCTGAGGATGGTTGGAAGATGAGTAAATCGTTGGGTAACGTAGTGACTCCAGATGAGGTAGTGGAGAGATATGGAGCGGATGCGGTTAGGGTTTATGAGATGTTTATGGGGCCGTGGGATCAGGCGATTGCTTGGCAGTCGAGGTCTTTGGTGGGGAGTTATCGGTTTTTGGAGAAGATGTGGAAGCTGGCGATGGAGAGTATAGATAAGGATGTAGAGAAATCAGATGAGGTGTTGGTGGTGGAACTGAACAAGGTAATTAAGAAGGTGGGTGAGGATATAGTGGCGATAAAGTTTAATACGGCGATTGCGGCGCTAATGGCATTTGGCAATAAGTGGCGAGAGAGCGGAATAGGTTTAGCGAAGGAGGATTTGAAAAAGTGGTTATTGATAATGGCACCGTTGGTGCCCTTTATGACTGAGGAGTTGTGGAGTGAGTTGGGAGAGAGCGAGTCAATTCATTTGAGTCAGTGGCCAGAGCACAAGGAGATTAAAGAGGTGGTGGTGACAATGCCAATACAGGTGAATGGGAAATTGAGGGTCACGATTGAGATTGGGATAGAGGATGCTAAAGACAAAGATAAGGTGGTGGAGAGGGCGTTGGGGGATGAGAGAGTGAAGAAGTGGATTACAGGAGCATATAAAGTGGTATTTGTTTCAGGGAGATTGGTGAATTTGGTGGTATAAATCTTTTTATGGTTGGAGAGTCTTTGTAATATGTTGTGAAGATTGTTATAACAAGTTGTAAAAAGTTAGTTGATTATTGTAAAACCAACCAGGGATGATTTAATAGTGTGTTGTAAAGATTATTGAAGTAAGAAAAACCCCTCGGAGAGAGGGGTTACTAGGTAAGGTTAAGTGAAAAGTGAGAGGTTGACGGTGATGATGATGGCTCCGCTAATCAGGAAACCCAGAGAGAGAATGACGAATGTCGCTTGGTCTTCTCGTTTTCCCTTCCGGGAAAACGCCAATTGGCTCAGGAAGAACAAGCCAATTAGTATAAAGTCTAAGCCGACAAAAAGGCCAAAGACTTGCAGGGCCAGGGTCACCTTATCAATATCCATGAGATCCTCCTTTTAAGGTTCTATGGGGTATTTTACCATGAATGGAAAAGGTGTGTTAGATTGGAGAGGTGGAGGAGATTAAGGCAAGGATGGTTTTGTTTGTGGGTTGGGTGAAAGAAAATAGAATGGTTTTTGGGGCAGTGACGGGTGGAATTTTACTGATGTTGGTTGGAGGAGGGTTGTGGATAGTAGACCGGGAACCGGTGGAGGTGGAGATAATAGCCGGTGATAAGGACTCAGAGCCAAAAGACCAGCAGGAAATTTGGGTGGACGTGGGCGGGGCGGTGGTAAGACCGGGAGTTTATCAGTTGTCGGCTGGAGCGAGGGTGAAAGATGCTTTGACGGAGGCGGGAGGTTTAAGTGAGGAGGCGGATAGAAGTAAGCTGGCTCGTTATGTTAATTTGGCGGCTAGACTTGAGGATGGGACGAAGCTTTATTTTGCGAGCAAGGATGAGGAGATCGTTAGTTTGGAGAGTGGGATTGTGAATATCAATACAGCAGGTGTGAGTGAGCTAGATAAGCTTTGGGGAGTGGGACCAGGTAGGGCGGGAGAGATAGTGGCAGGTAGGCCGTATGGTTCAGTTGAGGAGTTAATGACGAGAAAGATTATTCCTAGTAATGTCTATGGACGGATTAAAGATCAAATAGGAGTAAATTGAGAAGTGAGTGAAGATTTGGTATGATGAACGGGTACTATTTTAGTTAAGATGAAAGGATGGCGGCCATGTTGATTGTTTCTGGCCGTGAAGCAGTAACTAATGAGCCATTATTACCTTGGTTGACAGAAATGGGTTTTGGTTTGGGGGAGGTAACCGAGGATTTGGTAGAGATCGTAGCTTTGCCGGATGGATTTCGGCTGATTGGGAGCGAGTATTGGCCGGCAATTTGCTCTTTGGAGTTTTGGTTGGAGGGGGAGCCAGAATTGGGTCATGATGTGGTGGCGGACATTGATCCGGATACTGGAGAAATGAGTGTGAGACCACATTGGTGGTTGGTGGAGTGAGATTATTAACGTGATGTCTTAAAAAGATGTCACGTTTTTGTTGTAATGGAGGGGTGAGAAAGAGAGTGATGGTTTTAGTGTTGGTCTTAGGAATAAGATTGATGATTGGAGAGTTGGCTAATCAGCCTTGTGGAGGAAATGAGAAAGTGAGGATCAAGGGAAAGATAGAGGGAGTAGGTCAGGATAGTTTGAGATTAGGGAGGTGGGTGGTGGAAATGCCAACTGGTGGATATAGAGAGGGAGACAGGTTGGTGGTGGAAGGAATTTGTGGTCGAAAAGGAAGAGATTTTTGGTTGGGAAGAATGAGGCTGAAGGAGGTCAAGGTTAAGACGGTTGTTCGGAAAGAAAGAAAAAATTGGTGGGAGGATTCAAGACAAAATTTGCTGGGGATTTATCGGCGACAGTTACCTGAGCCTGAGGCGGGCTTGGTGGCGGGGGTAGTGTTGGGGGTGAAGTCGAGTTTGGAAAAGGGCCTATATCAGGCATTAGTGGGGACGGGCACAGTTCATGTAGTGGTGGCGAGTGGATATAACGTGGTGGTGATAGGGACGGTGTTATTCAATGCGCTGATTTATTGGATGAAAAGATCAAAGGCAACAGTTGTGGCAGTGGCGGGAATGGTGTTTTACGCGATGTTGGCTCGAGGGGAACCGCCGGTGGTGCGGGCAGTGATAATGGC
>CAYIUD010000075.1:0-3687 GCA_964366265.1 uncultured Pseudomonadales bacterium
AGTAAAAGGAGTGGCTTTTTGGATCCTGATCGAGCAATTGAGTTGGCGGCAAATTTAGGGTTCTTATTTGACCCGGCACAGCCTTCGGAGACTTTGTATCGTTGGACGCAATCTGAACCGTTACCGACGACATTGGAGGTAAATATTGTGAACGAGCACTTTGAACTCAAGAGACAGTGGCAGGCCGATCCTAGTTTGATTGTAAATAAGAGCTTTATTTCTGAAGAACAGGCGGTTAGAGATGCACAAAGTTATTTGCAGGGAAATAAGGTGTTTGCGGCAGATATGGGTGGTGGAGAGTTGGTGAGTTTCTGGAGAGCTCAAGGGAGCAGTCTGGTACCGACAATTTCATTGTCTGAAGCTGATTTTGTAAAAGTGGATATGTTTAGAAAACCATTCCAACAGATTGATGAGAATAAGAAAGTGGTGGCCGAGTATGGTTTTTATACGCCGAGTCCGGAAAAAGGGATTATTTCGGTTTTGCTATCAGGGTCAAATGATATAAATAAGAAGGTGATTGAGGTAAGTTACCGATATGTAGCGGTTAATTATGATCAAGTCGGAGAGTATCCAATCAAAACGGTTGAGAAAGCTTGGGAGGAGTTGAAAGATGGCAAGGGTTATATGGCGACGCTACAGGGAACAATGGGAGTAGTGAGGAGAGTTACTTTGGGTTACTACGATACGGGTGGGGAACAACGTTATGCGATGCCGATATATGTGTTTACTGGAGATAATGATTTGGTTGCTTATGTGAGTGCGGTGAGAGACGATGTCCTAAATCCGCCGGGATTTTAGTTAAGATTTTGCCAGGTATGGTGAGTAAAAGACCAGTCGATCAATTGTTGAGATTCGCCAAAGCGATCGGTAGAGTTGAGAACGACGGTAATGATCTTTTGGTTATTCCTGATGGTATAAGTGACTAAACATTCGCCAGCGTTTTCGGTCCAACCGGTTTTGATACCGATTAACCCATCAACCTGACCAAGGAGAAGGTTAGTTGATTCAATTAGATATTTTGATTCTCCAGTGACATTAGAGATCGTTATTGAGGGGGTACCAACGATTTCCATGAAAGTGGTATTTTTGACGGCTTCCTTAGTGAGGATGGCGAGGTCGTGAACGGTGGTCTTATGATTTAGGGATTCAATTCCGGAGACATTGGAGAAGGAGGTGTCTAGCAGATGTAGATCTTGGGCTTTTTGATTCATTAATTTGAGGAAGTTTAAATAACCACCATCGGGATAACTTTCAGCGAGAGTGAGGGAGGCATCATTACCCGAGGATACTAAAGTGGCATAGAGCAGATTTTTGACAGTAAATTGCTCATTGGTGGCGAGTTTAACAGAATGGCCAATGGCTTGTTCGCCGGATCTAACGGTGAGAATATCATCGAGATTGTAGATTTCCAAGGCAACTAGAGCAGTCATTATTTTAGTCGTGGAGGCGGGGTGAAGCTTGATATTTGAGTTTTTTTCAAGGAGAATGGTGCCCGAATCTGGCTCAAAAATAAAAATGGCTTGGGCAGTGGTGAGTGGTGGAGGGGTGCCGTCGTTGATTGGATAAGGATGACTGTCAATAGAAATGGAAGCGGCTTTTACTTGAGGAGTTTGGTTGCGTAAAATGAGGGTTTGCCAGTAATTTTGGCCAGGATAACTAAGAAAAATGAATACGATGAAAGAAAATTCCAGACGTTTACCGAGAGGAAGTTTTAGGAAACTTTTTTTTAGGATTAGGAAATTGAAGTAAAATTTCTTTTGCCAGTGATCAAGATGGGCAGGGATCTCGGACGGAAACATATAGTTTTTATTTTGATCTGGTTACCTGAATGTGAAGTTCTTTTAGTTGTTCATCGCTAGCAGAGCTAGGGGCATCCATGATGGAAGTTTGTCCTGAGGCGCTGGTAGGAAAAGCGATGACCTCGCGGATGCTTGGTTCACCAAGGAGAGCCATGATTAATCGATCGATGCCGGGAGCAATGCCGCCATGAGGAGGAACGCCATAAGTGAAGGCGGTGAGCATGTGCTCGAATTGTTTCTTTTGTTCAGCGGTAAAACCAATTAAGTCAAAAACTTTTGATTGGACTTCGGCTTGATGAATACGAATGCTACCACCGCCGACTTCAAAGCCGTTGAGAACAAGATCGTGTTGAAGGCCTCTGACTTTTAGGGGGTCAGTATCTAACAAGGAAATATCATCAGGATGTGGAGCAGTAAACATGTGGTGGGAAGGAGCAAATTTGGCAGTGCCAGATCCGTGATAGAAATCTTCCTTACTCTGCTCGGCAAAGAGAGGGAAGTCGATGACCCAAGCAAAGGCGAGTTCGTCAGGGTCGTTTTTATCTTTCCTTAAGTCTGGTTTGTCAGAGTGATATTTTTCAATGGCCTCGCGGTGGGGAATTCTGGGCCAAGGTGACTGGGAGATCTTTTTGTGGGGAAAAATTTCTTTGACCATTGAGGTAAAAAGCTCTTCAGTCAATTGGAGAATGTCTTCTTGAGTGACAAAACTCATCTCTAAGTCGAGTTGGGTAAATTCACCGTAAGCCCGATCAGCCCGAGGATCTTCGTCGCGGAAACAGCGCGCAAATTGAAAATAACGCTCAAGACCGGCAACCATGAGAAGTTGTTTGTATTGCTGAGGGCTTTGGGGGAGAGCGTAAAAATTGCCTGGTTGAAGTCGGCTGGGAACAAGAAAGTCACGTGCTCCTTCAGGAGTGGTTTTGGTGAGGATGGGGGTGTCAACCTCGATAAAATCTTTTTGGGCTAAGAAATTGCGAATGAAATGCTTGGTTTTGGCTTGAAAACGGAGGTTTCTGGTCATCCGAGGTCGGCGAAGATCCAAGTAGCGATATCTGAGCCTGACAACCTCATCAATATCGTAGCCGTCGGTGTCGATTGGAAGAGGTAGTTCTTTGGCGGGAGAGATAACTTTAGCTTCTCTGGCTTCGATTTCGACGGTGCCGGTTTCAAGATTGGGATTGATAAGCTTTTCCGGACGCTGTTTGACTAGGCCAGTAATTTCGACGACAGATTCTGGTTTAAGATCGACTAAAATTTGATCACCGACAATCTGGACTATCCCAGATCGATCTCGGAGATCAATGAAAATAATTTTGCCATGATCGCGACGGGTGTTGACCCAACCCTTGAGAATGACGGTTTCCCCGATTTTTTCGATAATTTCTTTGATGAGTGTTCGTTGCATGGTCTTAATTGTACCTGAAAAGATTGATTTTAAGAAGTATGTTTAAGTTACGGGGATAAAGTCTTTAAGTAGGAGCTGGAGTGAAGTTTTGCCGTTAAAAGTATTTTCTTGTAGAGAAAAGGCTAACTTTAGTGATGAAGTGACTAGATCTTTTTTTTCGCCAAAACCAAAACCGATGATATCAAGATGTTTGTAGGGGTAATTGGCGGTTATTTTGAGATGGTCCTGATTTTTGCCGATGACTCGGTGTGATTCGATCGGTAGATTGGTACAAAAAATAGGTTTTGGATTTGAAATACCAAAAGGTGAAAATTCTTCAATTAAGTGAAGAAGGCCGTAGTTAAGATCTTCTGGCTCAAGTTCGATTTCGATATCGAGTTTTTTTTCAAAAAGAGTGTCTCCCAGTTTGTTTATTTCTTGTTGGAGTATTTCTTCAATTAAATTAAGTTTTTGAGGATTAAAGGAAAAACCAGCGGCTTGGGA
>CAYIUD010000076.1:0-3685 GCA_964366265.1 uncultured Pseudomonadales bacterium
CTGATCATTTGATAGTCATTCCACAATTTTCCTCCACCCGACTGCAAATCCACCGCCAACAAATGTACTAACACTTTAGTTCGCTCCACATGCCGCAAAAACTGAATTCCCAATCCCTTCCCCTGACTCGCCCCCTCAATCAATCCCGGAATATCCGCAATCACTACTGTTTTTCGCTTATCACCCACCCCCATCTCCATCACTCCCAAATTTGGCTCCAAAGTCGTGAATGGATAATCAGCAATCTTAGGCCTGGCTTTAGTCAACACTGACAACAAGGTACTCTTCCCGGCACTAGGTAAGCCAATCAAACCCACCTCCGCCAATAACTTTAGCTCCAACTCCATCTCAAACTCTTCTCCTTTGATTCCCTCCTCAAATTCTTGTGGGGCTTGATTCGTTGATGATCGAAAATGCCAATTGCCCTTACCGCCCTTTCCACCTTTCGCCACCAATACTCTTTTTCCCAACTCAGCCAAATCCATCTGCACCTTCTCATCACCAATCTCTGAGGTCTTAAAACTGACTAAAGTTCCAATCGGAACTTTGAGTACCAACTCTTCCCCCTTCTTTCCTGAACTCTTATTTCCCATTCCTTTCCCACCACTCTCCGCCTCAAACCTTTTCCTGTACCGAAAATCCGCTAACGTATTCAAATTAGCATCAGTCTCCAAATAAATTGAACCCCCATTCCCACCATCACCTCCATCCGGCCCTCCCTTAGGCCGATATTTTTCTCGCAAAAAATGAACCAAACCATTACCGCCATCTCCCGCCTTTACTATAATCTGAGCATAATCAACCATGCCTACATTGTACCTTTTTCACCCTTCAATTGACACCAACCCCAAAATACTTCATCATCAAACCAACTATGTCCCATCAAAAAAGGCTGATCATTACCTCCATCCTTTTAATCACCGCCGCCGTTATCTTAGTCATTTCTCTCCAACTCTCCCGCCAAAATCAGGATATCCGCCAACGAGCTTATGATCCCGCAACCGCCGTAACCATCGTAAAAGAAACCTTCGACGGATCGGGCGATCCCAATTCTGACAAACTTGGTTGGTCGTCCTCAATTGGTGGCACCGCCACCCTCCAATCCGGGCAACTAAAAAGCTCTGTCCCTGCCGGATCCGACTCCGCCGGCGGTAAATCCGTAGTTGTCTTCCCAAGAATATCGGCTAACAATCTACAACTCACTGGGGAATTTCAAGCCAGTGTAGATTTGGTCTCCCTCGAAACAACCAGCTCAGGCTGGCAGGAATTCAAGTTCTCTACTAGCTTCTCGATTAGGAGATCTAATTATGGCACTCCCACCGACAGACTAGAAGCCTGGACACGTACTGACGGTAATTCATCTAATTTAGACAACCTCGTATCTTCGATAGATCTACCTCAAAAACAAGGACCAGTCCGTGTCCGCATTACTCGCAGTAATTCTACCGTCACCCTGGATTACGATTTAGGGCAAACCCAAACCTTAGGCACCAACTTCCAAACTCTTGCCATCCTCACAAACACTTACGAAATGCTCGACACTAGCACCGTCAGATTAGTCACTCAAAACAACCAACCAAACTACCCTAAGATCACCGCTTACTTCGACAACCTCATCATTTCAGTCATGCCCAATCCCACTCTCACCCCCACTCCCACAAAAACCTCTATTGATGATTTATTTTTCGGTGGCCAATTTCTCGTTAAATTATTCTGGGATGCAGAATGGAAAGGTCCTACTCCTGCCCCAAGTTTTACCGACCCCACCCAACTCAAAGTCGGTCATCGATACTCTTTCGCTATTGATTATTCAATCCAAAATCTTTTCAAAAACATTACTGCTCCCAAAACTAATATCACCGTTAGTGAATACGTCAATGACGTTCGCAAATCCAGCCACACTGTCTCCTACCAAAATTTGATTAACAACCAAAATGGTATACACGACTCATTTATAGGAACCGTCTTCACTGTCGTTCCCGGTAAAAACGAAATCGCCGTCAGAATTGACCCAGACAACCAAATCTCTGAAACTGACGAAACCAACAACTTCCATAGTGTTTTCTGGAATGCGCCAACTATCATCTCGCCTACACCTACACCAACCTGCGTTACCCCACCTTCCTGCATCAACGAAAATCCCGCCTGCTTACTTGACTCCACCCCCGGACCAGGCCTCACCTGGTACCCTCTTCCAGAAACTACCTCTGACGACCTCCTCTTCACCCCCAACTTTTATTTCACCTACAAAGAAAACCTCCAAGACACCAACCCCACTGAAACCATTTCCACTTGCCAAATGAAACCTGGACTCCATTATTTAATCAGCACCCAAGTCAACGTCCAAAATTTTGCTAAAACCCTCACCAACCAAACCAAAGACATCATCGTCACCATCAAAATCAATAGTTACACCAACGAACAAACCCTCTCCATTCCTTACCAAAGCGTTATCAGTCATCTGGGTGGTGCCGGTGATACCTTTGTTAACATCCCCATCACCGTCAAGGCTGGTGAGAACATCATCGAGTTTCGTTTAGATAGCACCAACCAAATCACCGAAACTAACGAACAAAACAACACCTACACCCACACTTTCAATGTTGCTAATAATAGTTGTACCAATGCTTCCTCCTTCGACCATAACCAAGACGGCGTCGTCAACCTTCTCGACTATAACCTCTTCCTCAACGCCTGGTTACAAACATTTTCGCAGTAATGAACCTCAAACGCCACGCCTTCCCCTTCTCAATACCAATTCTGGTTGTCCTGATTGGCATCTTTCTTTTTTTCATTGCTTCTCGACAAAACCAGGATATCCGCCAGAGAGCATCGGGTTCTACGGACCCTATCATCACTGTTTCTACCAATTCAACCAAAGAAGTTAACAAGCCAGTCACTCTAACTTTCTCCATCAACACTAACAACAAAAACATCTCCGGTTTCGAAATGAAAAACTTTCTCGTCATCCCTGACCAAGGCATCACTTTTTCTGCCACACCAACTCTAACAGAAACACCCATCTCCCAACTCAATACTTTTTTCTCCTCAGTTCTACAAAACAGCCCCACCAACAACCAAATTACCGCCGTTACTTACATTACTACCCTCGACAATATTTCCACCTCTTTCAACTCTAATGGACAGGATATTCCTTTCGCCACTCTCACTTTTACCCCTACGGCCGTCGGCAACATTCTCCTTCAGTTTGATAAAAACAACACCTTCATCACCGAATATCAAGGTAGTGCCAACAATATCATCGGCACTCTAACTGACCTTACCATCACCATTACCAGTAGTAGTAACAACGACAACGGTGGCAATAATAACAATGATAGTGGTAACAACAACAATAATTCCAACACCTCATCTGGCAACAACTCCAATACTAGTATCACCTATGCTCAATGCAACGACAACTGCAATTCCCACGCTGATTGTCAAGCTGGTCTATTATGTACCAATCATACATGTCGAGAGCCCCAATGTCCCAAGGCATCCAATTGCAACTGTACTACCACCTCAACCACCACATCCTCATCACTCACTGCTAACAATTCCAAAAAAAATACTAACAACAACCGACTCCCCAATGATAATGACAAAATCACTCTTACCCCCACTCTCACTAACACTCCCCCTTCAACTCCTTCCGCAACACCTTTCACCGACACAACCGAAG
>CAYIUD010000077.1:0-3648 GCA_964366265.1 uncultured Pseudomonadales bacterium
ACTGGAGTTCAGACGTGTGCTCTTCCGATCTTCTCAGGATCCGGTCATGAAAGACCTAATTTCCAAACACAAACTTTCAGAGATAGGGGAGTCTTCTACCAATCTTTTCGTTGAGTTAATCGACATCATCACCGGTCAACAACTTTCCGTCAAAGCCGGATCAACCATTTTTAATCGACTACTAAAATTACTCGAACCAAAAACTAGACAGAATATTGTCCCTCAAAATGTCCTCAATTTGACCCACGACCAACTTCGCTCTGTTGGTCTCTCCAACAATAAAGCGACTTATATTCATCATCTCTCTCACGCCGTCTCCCAGAACCAGATCATCCTCGATCAACTCAAAACTCTTTCTGATAACGAAGTTTTTCAACAAATTATCAAACTAAAAGGCCTCGGTCCTTGGTCCGCCGAAATGTTTCTTATCTTCAGTCTTGGTCGCCCCGATATTTTTTCTGTTAACGACCTCGGCCTTCGCACCGCCATCTCCAAACTTTACCATCTCGATCGCGACAATCATCACCAAATTCTTAAAATCTCCCAAAAATGGTCTCCTTATCGTAGTTTTGCCTCCCGCCTTCTCTGGAAAAGTTTAGACAATACCTAACTATTTCTTCCCCGGATATCCAACCTCTTTTTAATTTCCCAAAACTCTATTGTGATATTTTTCTTTCATCACTTATTTTTTCGACTATACTCTGCCCTTTTCTTTCCGCAACTCTTCCATCAATAGAGCATAAAACCGCAAATTATGTATCGTCGCCAATCTCCCTGCCGTCATCTCTCCAATTCTAAATAAATGAGCCAAATACGCTCGGCTATATCGAGTGCACAGCAAACAGTCGCAAGCCTTGGAAATAGGGGAGTCGTCATCACGATTTTTACCTTTACTTGGTATGTAATACTCCCAGAAAGCCTGCCTACCGGCAGGTAGGCTTCTTCCAATTTTTATTTCTTCAATTGAATCTGCTTTAAATACATACAATCTTCCGTGTCTCGCATCCCGAGTAGGAAGTACACAATCAAAAATGTCATATCCCATCCTCACCAAATTAGCCACCTCATCAGGTTTACCCACTCCCAATCCATACAGTAAATAGTCCGTTGGTGTCTCTTCAGCAATAATTCTTGCTGACTCATAATCAAAACTACCGTCATTATTTACTGGCCAACCTCCATAACCAAATCCATCAAAACCAATTTTTACCAATTCTTGAGCACAAAACCTTCTCAAGTCTTCATAAAACCCTCCCTGAACTACTCCTAGCAGGTAAGGCTTCTCGCTCCCACTTAATTTTTTCTCCTCACAAACTTTCAAAAACTCCTCCTTAGACCTTCTTGCCCAATCAATTGTCCTTCTTACCGTCTCAACCGCTTCCCTCCTTGTGGCATTCGGTGGCGTAAAATCATCCAGCACTACCACCATGTCTGATTTCATTTCCATTTGTAATGCAATCGAATCTTCTGGCGAAAATACCACCCGTTTATTTCTGGCGGGCCAAAGCACCACCCCCTCATCTGTAATTTTCCCTGCCTGCTTGTTTTTCTTGATTACACTCATTACCTGAAAACCTCCCGAATCCGAAATCAATCCTCCCTTCCAATTCATAAACTTCCTTACTCCTCCAAATTGCTTCATTTTTTCTATCCCCAGTTCCTGCCACAGATGATAAGTGTTCACCAATATCCCCGGCGTCCCTGTTTTCTCAATATCTTCACTATCCAAAGTTTTTAATACTGCTCTCGTTGCATCCGGAAAGAACACTGGTAGGGGAATCTCTTTGAATTTTGACCTGAATGTTTTTCTCTCCATGGTTACATTGTAACTCACTCATACATATCCACAAAAAATATCACTTTTCCACACAACATTATTAATTGATATATCAAAAAAAATAAACAAGAAAATGTTCACAACTCGAGACCAAAAAAAATCTGCTCCGCGCAGATCAATCTCTCCTACCACCCTTCTAAATTACTGCCGTCTCACAATCGTCACCATCCGACGCACTCTTCGTTGAGCTTCCTGCCCTTCCTTCGTTTCCGCTTCGAAATCAAACCGTTCCATTAAACGGTCAACGTCTTCTTTATCGATCTCTTTGTTTTTTTCCAACTTAATCATCGCCTGCGCCACTAATATCTCCCTCAACCTCTGTTCACTCGCCAAGACTTTTTTCTGAGTTGACGCATCCAGAAATTTCTTTCTCATAAATACAGCCAATTTATCTCTATCCCAATCAGTCGTCACCTCACCCTTATTGCTATTGCTTAACAAATCTACATAATATTCATTTCCATCTTCACCTACCATGAAATTAAAATCCCAATTATCAACTTTAGGTATTGGTAAATCATTTCTTTTACATTCATCAAAAACTTCCTCAAAGGGATGTTCTGTTTTATCTATATTTCTTCCTCTGCTTATCCTTTGCCTCACCGTTCTAGCCTTCTCTCCACCACTCGACATTGTGATTTTAGGAAAATGATCTGGAAACAAAGCCTGCCAAATTCTCTGATTATGATAAATTTTTAAGGCTTCGAAACGATCAATTGATTTTACCGGCGAAAACCTATCATAGACAAACGCCACCACTTCTCCATCGTTATCTGGGTGCTTGATCACAATCGATTCCTTACCCATTCCTAAAAACTGAAAATCCTCTTTCTCCAGACTATCTCTCAAATCTGATTCTCTCAACAACCTTCCTTCCTTAAATTTCTTAATCGACTGTGGTTCCGTGATTAATCCTTCTGGCATTTTTATCTAAAATAAACCGATCCGGTCTCAATAATCAAGGCCATCCCCGCCACCGCCATCATCACCGTAATCAACCATCCGAAGATGTTTTCTTTCCTCCCATTTACATACTTCCCCATAATCTCCTTATTATTGGAGATCATCATAATCGCTACTAACAAAAAGGGTGCAATCAAACCATTTACCACCGCTGTGTAGTAAAGCATTCTAAACGAATCTATCCCCAGATAATTAACCGACAATCCGACTACTGTCGCCACCGTTATTGCCCCATAAAATCCATGGGCCTGGTCTAGTTTTCGGTACAAACCAGCCTTCCACCCCACCGCTTCCGCTAGAGCATACGAAGCTGACCCCGCCAAAATCGGCACGCCCAACAATCCTGTTCCCACCACCCCAATTGTGAATAACAAAAATGTCATCTCTCCCGCCAGCGGCCTCAATGCCTCTGCCGCTTGACTAGCTGATTCAATTCTATAAATTCCACTCGCATTCAAAGTCACTGCCGCCATAATGATAATAAAAAACATCACCAAATTCGAGAAAAACATCCCAATTACCGTGTCTTTTTTCATCCGCCTAATATCCCGGATATCTATTTTTGGCTTGCCCCAACCATAACGCGCCAATTTACCCGCTAAGACACTTTCCTCAACTTCTTGATTGGCCTGCCAGAAAAACAAGTAGGGCGAAATCGTCGTCCCTAGCACTGCCACAATATTCACCCAATAATCACTCGAAAAAACAATCTTTGGCGTCACCGCGTGATAAAGCACTTCTAGCCAATCAATCTTGATCATAAAAGCCGCTAGTACGTAAGCTAACAACGATAATGCCAAAAATTTCAAATACTTCGCATAAGTATGATATGAAACAAATATTTCTAA
>CAYIUD010000078.1:0-3631 GCA_964366265.1 uncultured Pseudomonadales bacterium
CTCTTTCCCTCCACGACGCGCTTCCGATCTTTAAATTCGATCTTCATTGATTTTATTTTAGCAAATTCTAAAAAAGTTTACCGCCGATTGTAGCAGTTTTATCCGGACGAACGAGTACAACCCTGCCCTGCTCGTCAGGGACCCCGAGTGTCAGACACTCAGATACGAATGGGCCGATTTGTTTGGGTGGAAAGTTCACTACTCCCAGAACAAGGCTACCAAGCAGCTCCTCCTTATTATATAGATCGACAATCTGTGCGCTAGATTTTTTGATTCCGATTTCCGGACCAAAATCGATTTCCAGTTTGTAAGCTGGTTTTCTAGCCTCTGGAAAATCCTCAACCTTTATTATTTTTCCAACCCGAATATCTACTTTTGAAAAATCCTCGTGTAAAATCATGAGGAAATTTTAACACAAAAAAGGAAAGGAAGACTTTTTAGGTCTTCCTTTAGTTAACGCTTGCGACCGTGACAGCCTGAAAGTTTGGATTTTCCAGATCCACTTCTCTACCGTCGGCTAAGTCTTGAGTTAGTTCATAAACAAGATCAGCCAGGGCTTTTTCCAGATCTGGTTCCAGGATCAGATTTGTGCAAAGAGTACACTTTCCGACTGGTAAAAATTCCACTGTTAGTTCAAGTTGGTAATTTTTACCAACTAAAGTCTGATGGTACCGCCTTAGCCTTACCAAAAAAAGCTCTCCCCGAAAGCAATGTGGACAAACCCTTGGTATCCATTTTGGATACTTCATCAACTCATGTTTGGGTCGAAAGACCAAGAACATTGGAGTAATTACCATTGGTTTCTCCTAGCAAACCTCTTTCTTTTCCTTCGATCATCCAGATAGTCAAGAAAAATCAAACCTGGAGGTATTGTCCAGAGTGCAAACGGCATCCAAAGTGGTTGAATAACCCGAAACGCGGATTCGCTAACTGCAAAGTAAATGCAGAATAGCGCAACAATTACCAAAAGAAAGAAAATCCAAGAAACAACCATCCAGGTGTTCTTATCACCTTGCTTAAGATTAGCAAGATGAGTTTTGATCTTTGCTTTCACTGGTTACCTCCTAACTCAACATTGGTTCTATCTGTTCAGGCTCTCCCAGACAAGATTATCCCCCGTGCATCTTGAAGAAAACTGCTCTGAGAAAACGTCAGAAGTTTTTCAAACATCTCTGCTTGTTCCAAAGCATCATTCAGGGCGGCATGTGGATGTGGGTTGAAACCTTTAAATACCGGCAGAATCATATCCTTTCTGGTTTCTGACCATTTGGTTTTACCCATTAAAGCCATATAAAAGGCTTTGATATCAAGACCAGAAATATCAAAAGGATCAGATCCGAGAAAGTGGACAAAATACCAATGGGTAAACATCCAGTCAAAAGTAGCATTGAAACCAACAAACACTGGGCGTTTTGGCCAAGAGACTTTCAAGATCCAATCGCGAAATTCTGCCATGACTGTTCTTGGATCTTTCCCGTTAGTGATCAACCATTGTCGATCCAAGTTTGATGCGACAAGTGCTTTGGCTAAAGATTTATCCGAAATCGGTTTGAGATACCGCCTGAATGTTGACAGTGGGTCTCCGACAACACAAGCCCCCAGTTCTACCATTGAGTAATCGCTCGGAATCGGTCCGTCCGCCTCAATATCGACTGATATATAGATATCAACCACTTTGATCATCTCCTTTTCTGCCGAGATATTACCAATAATTGTTTGTTTTGGCAAGAAAAAAGGACGAGCCAGTTTGGTTCGCCCTTAATTAATCGTCAATAAGCTAATTATGGCACAGCTCAAGAGAGTTATACCAAAAGCTGCTTCAGACAGGTAAGGAATATTGTCTCCTTCCCAGATACTGGAATCATGTTTATACATGACAACAAAAGCAGCAGTGTAGTAGATTCCTGCACCAAAAAGTCCTATTTCCAAAACGATCTCGCTTAGTAGTAACCAACCAGAGAAGTTTAGCACCATCATTAGAACTAATGCAGGAATTAGGCCAATAATTGGCTTTGCGACATGCTTATAGTCAAGGAAATCTCTGATCGTCTCCTTTTTCATCTATCACTCTCCTTTGTCCGGGATTTTAGCAAAATTGGTTTGTTACTGCAAGAAAAATGAAAAAAAGAAACTCCTCCAGTCCAGATTAATCTGAAAACTGAAGGAGTTGAAGAAGTTATCGGGCAAATGGCAAAAATGAATCTGCCAGGGCCATAAGTTGGTTGGCTTCCTTGTTGAGTTTCGTTGCCGCCTCTTCCTTAGAATGAGCGATATGAGCAGGCAGGAGACCAAGTACAAAGGCTAGCTTCATTAGCTGGAATCCCCATTGACTGCGCAAGTCCGTCCCGTCCCCACCAAAATACCCCATCGGCATGGAAGGATTCCGCCAGCTTACGAGCCAGCCGTTCGTAGTAAAGCCAACTTCGACTTTGTAATCTTCGGAGTCGTCAATCTTTACGACTACAACGTAGTGAATGTCATTGCTTCCTGATGTGAAGTTGATGTTAACTCTAACAATTTCCAGATGCAAACCTGGTGCATTTGGAAATTGACTCTCCTGAGCCGAGTTAACCTTTTCCACAACTGCACACAACTGGGTGACAACTTTCTGAACTTCTCGGTTGCGGTCCTCTTCTTTCTGCGTCTGGCTAACCGGCAGGTTAATAATTGTTTTTCTCACCTATCCTCCTTATGCGGACCCGCCGCAATTTGCTCTGGGTTTCTCTGTCCAGCAGAACAAAAGAATTTTATCAACTATTGACTGATTTAGCAAGAAAAATGAAAAACACGACTTTGACAAGGACGGGCCTTGGAGTAAGAGTTAGGAAAAGAAAGAGCCCCGTGGTGATGTTCCATTGCTGGTCACGGGGCCTTTTGGTGGACAGGGGTTTGTTTAAATGGCTATTGAGGACTGGATGTGCAGCTTATCCACCACCGGCTGCATCGACTTTCCAGCTACCCTCTCAGAGCAAGATGGCGCAGATTTCAACAACTCTTTACTAGCTCTTGCTCCGGACTAGTAAGTTGTAGCGGACTAATGTTGGGCAATTGAAGATTGCCAGAGAGTGCTCTCCTAAGAATCTCGGGGCTGATAATGAGATTCTCGAGATCCTTCCCCCATGGAAGAATATTACGCAGTGGGACTTTGATTCTGAATACAAACTTCTCGCCCCTAGAATTCCTTAGCGGTTTGCCGTTTTTCTTCTTTAGCAAAGCCACCAACATAAACCCAATATCAGGAGAGTGAGTCAACCCCAGGAAATCTCCTTCAATTCTGTTTGGCTTGAATTTTCGCCGCCCCTTTTTGTAATCCCAGGTTTCTTCAAACTCTATTCTCTTGTGCTGATAAGATGCAAGAAGAAGGTTGAGATAGTTGGTGTAGGAGCGAGCGACAAACTTGCAGCCTCGACACATGTCAGAAGTGTACGAGTAGGCCGTATTTTCAGTGCCGCAGGATGGGCACTTCCAAGTGCTACCAGGTCGTAACAAAGAAGTCCCTCCAATCTTTGGTTTTGGAATTATTTTACCACAAAATTTGAAAATATCAACTATAGGATCGGAATCCTGCGTTTTCAAACTTAGGATTCACTTCGTTGGAATCCTGCGCTCTGCTTCGCAGATCTTGGGACTA
>CAYIUD010000079.1:0-3607 GCA_964366265.1 uncultured Pseudomonadales bacterium
TCCTAACAGAAATACCCAAATTACGCAAACTACAGGATAAATTACACTCACCCAATCACTCCACCACCCAAGACCTGCCTGCCGGCAGGCAGGCACTCACCCTCTCTGTAAAATACTACTGACTGACCCGCAGAAACCCCTCTTTGCGGTTCAACCAGTTCTACCAACAACTGACCACCCTCTCTCTCACTTATCCTGGCATCGAGCAATGTTCCGGTATGTCTAATTCTCACTTGAATATCATCATTATCAAAACCAGGTTTTTCTCCAATAAAGTTCAAGTCTCTCACCGCAAACTGATCCTTATACGTCTCCGCCCCAAAGCCCACCACCAGCCGATTTTTGGCCACATCCTTCTCAACCACATACATCACCGGCAACTCTCCCCCAAACTTTTTCTGATATTCTCCTTCAACCTCCCATCCACCCCGTTGACCAATGGTATAAAACCAAACTCCCTTATGTTTTCCAATCACTCTTCCTTTCACATCCACAACCTCCCCCAATTTTTCCTCCAATCGACGACGTAAAAACTCCTGCACATCCACATCCCCCACAAAACAAATTCCTTGACTGTCTTTCTTCTCCGCTACCGGCAACTTCGCCTCCCTGGCAATCTCTCTTACTTCTGACTTCAACAGCTCTCCCAACGGGAACAAAACATGTTTCAATTCCTTCTGACCCAACTTATACAAAAAATACGTCTGATCTTTATGTTCATCCTTCGGAATGACCAAGTGAAGACTTGTTGCATCTTGTGAAGAAAAGATTACGGAGGCGTGCCGAGCACGGCTTCCAGCTGACAAGCTGGAATCGGCATGCCGAGTAACAGGTCGCAATGACTCGCTGGAGTCATTGACGTGGCCGTTTTTCGAAACAAGATCAACAAACCTTGTTACTCCTGCATAATGCCCTGTGGCTACATAATCAAAGCCATTTTTAAGCGCCCACTCCAAAAATAATCCAAACTTAATCTCACTGTTGCACAACACATCTGGATTCGGGGTCAACCCTCGCCCATAATCCTCATAAAAATGCTCAATCACCCGTTCTTTGTACTCCTTCTGAAAATCCAAAACTTCAAAAGGGATCCCCAAATGCAACGCCACTTTCAACGCATCTTTCCGATCTTCCCTCGCTTTACATTGAGGTCCCTCATCCCAACAAACCAGGTGCACCCCCGTCACCTCATAACCAGCTTTTTTTAGCAGATACGCCGAAACCGCCGAGTCCACTCCACCAGATAAGCCCACCACCACCTTAACCTTTTTCGCCCTTTTCATCCCTCCATTTTATCACAAAAATTAACCTATAACTTGACAAACTCCGCCCCAGTGCTAAACTATCAACAATATCTTTATAACCAAGGAGATTAAAATGAAATACTGGTACTGGCGTGGCCCTGGCTTCTACAGACAACGCGGTAATACAATGCAAAAAGTCCCTTCAACAATCTGGGGGAACCGAAATGCTCCAGATTTACCTCTCGACCAGCAAATAGAATGGGTGGAAGACCTACCCATGTCCACCAAAAAGAACGGCCAAGAAACCTACGGCTTCTACATCGAACAGGAAGAGGAAGAAGGTTAACCACCGCCACAAAACAGGCCACCCGGCCTGTTTTTTTATACCATCATCCCCTCCAAAATCGCTCCCAACACTCCAGGACTTAGATGTCTAATCTTTTTACCATCATCGCTTGTATCCTCCATCTCCAACGATCTAGGTGTCGCATTCTGTCTGCCTGTCTTCCGAATTTCACCTTTAATAATTCGCTGTCTAAATTTCTCAAAGCGATCTTTTTGGTACTTCGCCGCCCCCTCGGCGCTTTCAAACGAAGCTACTCGCAAAATTTTATAGGCACAATGCATTATCGCCTCCAAACGATATACTGCCGTCTTTTTGGCTTCATCCCCCTCCGACAACTTTACAACATCGAACTTAAAACCACTTCCTTTTTCTCTCAGTTGTTTCATCACCCCCATTACATAACCAACCATCACTTCCCTAGTCTCAAATTCAGGATGATCTTTTTGCTTCCAAACTTCATCCAAAGCGAGTTCTAACATTCTATCCGTCTTATCCTGACCCAAAACTGCATCAACTAATATTGCCGCCCCCACATTTACATTCTTATATTCAGCCTCCTTTAACGAAATCCCCTTCGCAATTTCATTCTCACTTTTATTATCTCCAACCAATCTGTTCACTTCTATCCCTTTCTCGATCAGTCCTTTTCTCATCACCAACCTTAATTCCTCCGGAACTGGCTTTCTCGTCTCTCGCCTGTCCAAGACATTATTTTCAATCAAGTTTCCCAAAGTCCATGCAATTTGTGCCTCTTTTTGCACCCCAATTTTCCTTTCTTGTTCCATTTATTTTCCTAAATAACTAATAATCTCCATTGCCACATTCACCCCCGTCCGTTTCTCAAAATACTTAAACTGTGCTGTTCTATTTATCTCCCAGATCACCCAGTCCTGTTTATCTTCATCCCAAGCCACATCCAATCCTGCATAATCAACTGCAAACAACTTGCACGCCGCCAGACAAATCTCTTTTAACCTCATCATCTTCGTCGAGTTAAACTTGACCAGCCTCCCCCCCTCCCCCCCATACTTTCCCTTCTGTCGATGCCTCATCTCCCCAAGATACTTCTCCCCGATCACAATGGCCCGATACCACTGCCTTACCCGTAGTTTAGGTTGGACCAACACCTCTCCTGACTTGTATTCCTTCATCACCCGGTCAAACTGCTCCCAATCGTTAACCAACTTCACCGCTCTACCATGGCTTCCAAATCTACCTTTAATCACCAACGGAAAATTGATTGTCGGTTTCTCTTTAAACTCCCTCCAACCCTTTTTACTTCCAAAACTAACCAAATCTACCGTCGGCAAACCTGCCTGAGCCAAAACTAATCCCTGCTCAAGTTTTCCCATTAACGGAAACAAAGCAAAACTCTCCCCATTAAGTACTCGCACTTCTTTCTTTCTCCGCGCCATCTCCAATACTGCCGTTTTTACCCCCACCATCGAACTCCCTTTCTTACTCGCCGCCCTCGGGACCATCAAATCATAATCTCCGATCTGTTTGTAACTTGTAACTTGTAATTTGTAACTTCCATTAGTAACACTCATGGCTATTTGTCCATACTTCACCAAATCCACTTCGTATCCCATCTTTCGTCCCTCCTCCGCCAATCTTCTTGGTTCATACTCCTTCACCAACCTTGTCAAAACCAACATCCTTTTCATACCGGCAATTGTAACAGTTCTCACTTCCTCAATATTTACAAAGATAAAAAGATTACGCAGGTCATGCCAAGCACGGCGTCGCGTGCGACTTGGCAGACCGAGTTACAGGATGATGAGCCGCAGGGCGAGAACAGCCGGTTTTTGTTTTGTAAATATTGAGAATAATTCACAAAGATAAAAAACTATCTACCTTTGTTTCTCCACCAAATACTCAATTATCATTTTTACTATATTCTTTCCTGTTCTTTTCTCCATCACCACAAACTCCGGCGCCTCATTTACCTCTACCACATACACCTTTCCATCTCGGCTATCTTTGATCAAATCGATCCCCGCTACCTCAACCTCAA
>CAYIUD010000080.1:0-3577 GCA_964366265.1 uncultured Pseudomonadales bacterium
CCGAATCTTCAACCCAAAGCTCTGGATCCAAGACTCTTTGTTCGTTCGGCAATTGTCACTCAAACTGAAGAATTCCCTATCACTCATTCTTTCGCTGATTTCAACTTACCTCAACAACTCCTGAAGAACTTGATCCAAATCGGTTTTGGCACTCCCACTCCGATTCAGGACCGATCCTTAGAGTTCATGCTTGCGGGTCGCGACTTAATTGGACTGGCCGACACTGGCACCGGCAAAACTGCCGCTTTCGTCCTTCCCGTTTTGACCAAACTAATGGCCAATCCTGACCAAACTGCTTTGATTGTTGCCCCCACTAGAGAACTGGCCGTCCAGATTCGCGATGATATTCGCACCCTCAGTGAAGGTCTTGCTATGCATAGTGCCTTGCTTATTGGCGGCTCCAATCTCTTCCGCCAGATTCAGGACTTGAAACGTAACCCTCATATTTTTATCGGTACCCCCGGACGTCTAAAGGACCTCCACGAGCGTCGCGCCCTCCGTTTGAGTAATACTCATACCGTCGTTTTAGACGAAATGGATCGGATGCTCGACATGGGTTTCCTTAAAGACATCACCAAAATTTTGAGCCTTTTGCCTGAAAAACGTCAAACTCTACTTTTCTCCGCTACCATTGACGATCGGGTTGAAGGCGTTGCTCGTAGTTTTATGACCGATCCGCTCAAGGTCTCTGCCAAAACCGGCCCCACCGCTCAAAATGTTGAGCAAAACGTCATCAGAACCCCAGACAAATCCCAAAAACTTAACGTCCTCCAAGATTTACTTAAACAGGAATCTTTCCGCAAAGTGCTTATCTTTGGCCGTACCAAATTTAGCGTCGAAAAGCTCAGTGTCCATCTCGCCCAAAGCGGTTTTGCCGCCGGCGCTATTCACGGCAACAAACGCCAATCCCAGCGCGAACGTGTCCTGCGCGACTTCCGCAACGACCAAATCAAGATTTTGGTCGCCACCGACGTCGCCGCTAGGGGATTAGATGTCAAAGATATCACCCACGTCATCAACTTTGATCCCCCCGCCACCTACGATGACTACATCCACCGTATCGGTCGCACTGGCAGAGCTGGTAAAGCTGGCCAAGCCCTCACTTTCATCGACTAAACTCCTCAAAAAGAATACCTTTCAGGTTATTGACTCAGAGTCTTAAAACAGATATGTTCGTAAACGTTCTTCATCTCCCCATCACCCCAAAAATCACCCCTACCACAATTCGGTAAACTCCAAACCCTCTAAAATCATGGTTTTTTACATAGTCAGTTAGCCATTTCACTGTTATCATCGCCGTCACAAACGCTCCTACCATTCCCAACAACAGCAACTCAAATTGATTTCCTCTAAAATCCTTTATATTCTTCAACAAATCATAGCCCGTCGCTACGGCCATCACTGGCACCGCCACTAAAAACGATAATTCTGTTGCTTCGCTCCTAGACAACCCCAACGCCATTCCCCCAAAAATCGTTGCCGCCGCCCGCGACACTCCCGGAACTACTGAAATCGCCTGAATCACTCCCAACACCAACGCTTGCTTCAGACTCAACTTTTCTATCTTTCCACCTGGCTTAGACCTCAAAAAATACTGTTCCAACACAATCATCACTATTCCACCTACCACCAAACTCACCACCGTCACCCTCAAATTTCCCACCAACCACTGTTTAATCAGTCTATAAAAGACAAATCCCAAGCCTGCCGTCGGCACAAACACCCATATTACTCTTTTCAGCACCTTCCAATTCCGCCAAAATTTATCCCAAAATAACACCACCACTGCCAAAATCGCCCCCAACTGAATCGCAATCTCAAACGTCTTCACAAACCCGCTCTGCGCCACCCCCAACAATCTAGCCGCCAAAATCATGTGTCCTGTTGACGAAACCGGCAGATACTCACTCACCCCCTCTACTCCCGACATAATCAGCACCTGTATCCAGTTCATCTTTTCATTCTAACCTTCACAATCTTCAATCACCACCTTCATCAAATAAACCATTTCATTGACACACTGCATCGAGCTTTCTAAGATGAACCAATGCCCATCCTGCACCCAAAATTGCTTGAGAACGAGTTCTGGTACTCCGACATTCTTCTCGTTTGTGACAATCTCCCCAACGTCGAACGCGACCAGGTTGACCTAACCTCCACCTTCTCCCGCAATATTATCCTCAAAACCCCTTTTGTCAGTTCTCCCATGGATACCGTCACCGAAGCACCCATGGCCATTCTCATGGCTCTCATCGGTGGCATCGGCGCTATCCATTACAATCTGAGTCCCGCCAACCAAGCTCAAGAAATCAAAAGAGTCAAACGCTACGAAGCCGCCTTCATCACTGATCCAATTGTTCTCAATCCCAAAAACACCGTTGCCGACGTCCTAGCCATCGGCCAAAAATACGGTTTCTACAGTATTCCCGTTACCGAAAAAGGTACCCTTAATAGTAAGCTTCTAGGTTTGGTTACTCACCGCGACATTCGCTACTTCGAAACTGACCAGGAACAAGCCTTACCCTTAAGCAAGGTTATGACCCCGGGTGACAAGCTCATTACCGCTCAAAAAAAAGACACCCTCGCCAAAAACGACATCCGGACCGCCAACAAAATTATTAGAGAACACAATTTAGACACCCTCCCCATTGTTAATGACAAATTTGAACTCGTCGCCTTGGTCACCGACAGCGATCTGCGCAAAAATGACGTCTTTCCTCTCGCTACCAAAGACAAGAACAAACAACTAAAAGTCTTAGGTGCTATCGAATCACGCCTAGAACTAGCCAAAAAAAGACTGCCCCTAATTGTTGAAGCTGGAGCCGACGGAGTGATTGTCGACGCCTCCGTCGTCTTTGCCGAACAACTCAAAATTGCCAAATACGTTAAACAAAAATGTCCGCATTTGGAAGTCATTTTGGGTAACGTTGACTCCGGCGAAATGGTCACCAAAATCCTTGAAATCGCCGCCAAACACGTTGATGGGCTACGGGTGGGAATTGGCCCGGGTGGCGCTTGCATCACCCAGGAACAACTTGGCATCGGCCGTGCCCAAGGTTCTGCCATCTGGGAATGCCATCAAGCCGCCAATCATTGGGCCAAAAAACATGGCTATAAAATCCCCCTAATCGCTGATGGAGGCGTCAAACGCCCTTCAGACATGGTCAAAGCCCTCGCTTTAGGCGCAGACACCGTTATGATGGGTGGCCTTCTTGCTGGATTAGAGGAATCACCTGGAGAACCGGAGTTTGACGAAGATGCTGGTCACCTGATTAAAAAATACCGAGGCATGGGTTCCGCCGAAGCCATGGCTCAAGGCGGAGCTGTTAGATATCGCGTCGATGATGCCGCCATCAAAGTCATCGAGGGCAAGGTAAAGAGAGTCGGTTACAAAGGTTCTGGTTACGTTTATTTGCCACACTTCACTGCCGCCCTCAAACAGAGCATCCACAAACTTGGTTTTGCCAATATCCCCGTTCTTCAACAACAGGCTCACATCGTCCCCAATCATCTCTAATCTTACAAAAAAACACTTATTTAACAAAATAAAAAGTATTTATGAAGAAATCAACAAAAT
>CAYIUD010000081.1:0-3519 GCA_964366265.1 uncultured Pseudomonadales bacterium
GAATGGGTAAATTGAATTGGTCCGGTGGCCAAGTGGGAAGGCAGGAGTCTGCAAAACTCTTACTCAGGGGTTCGATTCCCCTCCGGACCTCACATTTAGGAAGACTGGATAAGGGACTCGCTGGCTAGCTGGACCTGTTCAACCAACCGGTTAGCATAACCCCATTCGTTGTCGTACCAGGCGAGGACTTTGACCAAATCACCATCGACGACGCGGGTGAGGCTAAGGTCAACAATGGCAGATTCGGGGCGGCCAATAATGTCAGAGGAGACGAGTGGTTCTGAGGTGACAGCAAGGATGTTTTGGTAAAGAGGCGAATGGGTGGCATCGATGAAAATTTGGTTGACCTCCTCGACACTGGTAGTTTTCTCGGTAATGAAGGTAAAATCGGTGATCGATCCGGTGATGATGGGAACACGGAGGGCAATACCGTCAAAGAGACCTTTGAGTTCGGGAATGGTTTCGGTGGTAGCTTGGGCGGCACCAGTAGAAGTAGGAACGATATTGAGGGCGGCGGCACGGGCTCTGCGGAGATCTTTGTGGGAATTGTCCTGGAGATTCTGGTCATCGGTGTAACCATGAATGGTGTTGAGCATGGCTTTTTTGATGCCTAATTTGGCGTGCATAATGGCGGCGACGGGGGCGACAGAGTTGGTGGTGCAGGAAGCGTTGCTGAGAACGGTGACGGTATTGGTGCGGTCTTTGGGGTGGGTGATGACTTCTTCATTGACTCCGATTAAGGCGGTGGGCATACCGCCACCTTTGGCTGGGGCAGAAATGATGACGATTTTGGCACCAGCAGTCAGATGTTTGCTGGCTTCAGCCTGGGTACGAAAAGCGCCAGTTGATTCGATAATCACGTCAGCCTGATATTTTGACCAGGGGATTTTGGCCGGATCGCGTTGAGCAAGGATGGGGATGTCTTTGGAGCCGATGGTTAGATATCCTATAAGAGGGTCTTGGTCGGTGGCCTGGTCTGGAGACTTGATTTCACGAAAGTTTAATTCAGTAAAAATAGGCCCATAGGCGGTGTCATATTTAGCCAGGTGAGCCCAGGAAGAGACAGGCATGGAGCCGGAGGTGTTGATGGCGACCAGATCCAATTCTGGCTGAAAACGAAGAAGCCAGACACGAAAAGCAGAGCGGCCGATACGGCCAAAACCGTTGATGGCAAATTTGATCATAGGGTCAGTGTAGCAAAGTGGAAGCGTCGATGGCTTCGAGGCCAGGGAGGGTGTGATGGGCGAGATAGTAGAGGAGAGCACCACCACCGGTGCTGAGGTGATCGAATTTGCTAGCGAGGTCGAGCTGATGAATGGCAGAAAGAGTGTCACCGCCGCCAGCGAGTTTGTAGGCGGCAGGGGAGGAGGCAATGGCTTGAGCGACGATTTGCGTACCCTGGCGGGCATGGGGGTCTTCAAACTTACCCAGAGGGCCATTCCAAACAATGGTTTGGGCTTGGGAGATGAGTCGAGAGAAGTGCTGAGCAGAAGCAGGGGTAATATCGAGATTGTCTGAGGTTAGCTCAGCCTTGATGAGCTTGGGGCGGTCAGTTATTTCCCGCACGAGCCCGCCACCGAGTAGCACCTGATCAAAATGAGTGATAAAGTTATCCACAAATTCAATCTTATCGGCCTTAATTCCGCCAAGAATCAGAATTATAGGTCTTTTAGGATTGTCTATTATAGGACTGATTGTCTTGAGTTCATGGCTGAAATTGGGTCCTAAGTAGGAGGGTAGGTGTTTTGGTAGTCCGACAATTGAGGCCACTTCCCTATGGGAGGTGGCGAAAGATTCGTTGACAAAAACTTCGCCTAATTGAGCTAAATTAATAGTAAATTCGGAATCATTTTTTTGCTCTCCTGGCCAGAAACGGAGGTTTTCTAACATGCCCAGACGAGAAGAACCACTCCTCCACTCACCTACTTCGTGAAAATCGTGAAACAAAGGAACGGGTAATTGGAGGATTTTGGATAACCTTTGGGCAACAGGTAGAAGGCTAAAAGAAGGGTCTACCCCACTAGGTTGACCAAGGTGACCAAGAATGAAAACTTTTGAGGCTGAATTAAGGCAGAGTTCAATAGTCGGAAGGACGTTTTTGAGCCGGGAATCATCAATAATTTGGCCATCCTGAATGGGTAAATCTAGATCCAAACGAAGGAGGACGATTTTGTTTTGGAGAACTGATTTGCTGGCTGTTCTAGGCATAGATTTAGCCTCACTAGACTTGACTTTTGGGCTTCTTGGGTGTATATTGGGGGTCTTGAAAAAAGTCTGTTAATAACAGGCTTTTTTTGAAGGCTGTTGAAGCCTAATTCGGCCAGTTTTGGTCGAGGCAAGATCATTGTATAGTCAGTTCCCATAAAGCACAACGTGCCTAAGGGATGACGGAATGGTAGAGAACTATCCGTAGCCGGATTCTTTATTGTTCCACACCAAGCGGTGATCTTGATTTTAAGCGCGGTTAAATAGCCGCATTAATGAGACAAAGAAATCTCTTGGAGATGATTGGTGGTTTTTTGACTACCGTTAAGCTCCAAATAATGATTTTCAGTCGTGAGACGAGAAAATCTAATCCAATTTCCAAATTTTTTAGACCTATTTTTGAGAGGTCAGGAGTTAAGAACCTGCTTGGAGCTCAATTGGCGATCCTTACCCTGTTGACAGGAGTGGCCAGTGTACCAGTTTCGGCTTTGGGAGTGGTACCGAGTGATTTGACGCCTTTTGACGGGAGAATTGAAGTCGAGATTAAAACGGATAAAACCTTTTCCTACCCTGCTCAGAAAGCGCTGGGTGTCTCCCAAGGCTACCATGTGTTTCATCCTGGGATTGATATTCGTGCACCCAAAGGGTCAGATGTGACTCCAATTGCTTCTGGTGTGGTCAAAGTGGTGGCGTCACAGAAATATGGCTGGGGCCATAGGATTGAGGTTGACCATGGTGGCGGAGTGGTTTCACTCTATGCTCATTTGGGTAAGATGTACGTTGAGGAGGGGGATGTGGTTAACAATGAGACTATTATTGGAGAAATTGGTCTGACTGGTCATACTACAGGTCCCCATCTACACTTGGAGGTACGTGAAGAAGGTCGAGTGGTTAACCCAGTGAAATACATTACGAAATAAGTAAGGTACTTGGGGCGGTTTTCTTTTTGAGAGTATTTGTGCTTAGATTGGTTAGATGAAGCGGTTTAAAAAAAGGTTGGCCAACTTAATGAAAATGGCTGGGCCAGGATTTATCACAGGAGCTTCTGATGATGATCCTTCGGGGATTGCGACATATTCACAGACGGGGGCGCAATTTGGATATAACCAAGCCTGGACGGCGTTGTGGACATTTCCGTTTATGGTGGCCATTCAGGAGATGTGCGGCAGGATTGGAGTGGTGACCGGCAAGGGTTTAGCGGGGGTAATTAGAAAGCATTACCCTAAAAGTCTGCTTTATACGGCGGTGGGGTTGTTGTTTTTGGCAAACACGGTTAATTTGGGGGCAAATTTGGGAGCAATGGCGGCGGCGGTA
>CAYIUD010000082.1:0-3498 GCA_964366265.1 uncultured Pseudomonadales bacterium
TCAAAGAAGGAGAAAAAGAAAGAAGTTCCGAATTAGGAGGTTGGGTGTATACTGGGTGGACATGAGGAAAAAGGTGCGTAAAGCAGTGATTCCAGCGGCGGGTTTTGGGACGAGGTTTTTGCCTCAGACTAAGGCGATGCCAAAAGAGATGTTGCCAGTTGTGGACAAACCGGTAATTCAGATTGTGGTAGAGAATTTGGTGGAGGCAGGAATTGAGGATATCATCATGGTGACAGGGTTTCATAAGCGGAGCATTGAGGACCATTTTGATGAACCGAGCAGTGATTTGGTGAGGAATCTAAAGATGGGGGGTGAGAAGAAAAAGCATTTGTTGGATGAGGTGAGGGCGATTGGGAAGTTGGCTAATTTTGTTTATGTTCGGCAGAAGGGGCCATATGGCAATGGGACGCCGTTGTTAAATGTGCGGCATTTGATTGGAGATGAGCCATTTATTTACACCTGGAGTGATGACTTTATTGAAGCCTCTCCCAGTGAATATAAACAGTTGATTGAAGCCTATGAAGAATATGGAGTGAGTTGTTTGGCGGGGGTGAAGGCTTCGAGTGATGAGGATTATGATCGGTATGGATTTGCAGGAGGTAAAGAGATTGGACAAGGAGTAATTGATGTTGATGAAATTATAGAAAAACCAGGGAGGGAAAAAAGCCCATCTGATTTGGGAAATGTGAGTAGTTTCTTATTGACGCCGGACATTTTTGAGTATCTTGATGAGGCGATGACAAATTTGAAAGAAGGAGAGGAGTTATTTTATAACGATGCTTTGAAATTGATGCTTGGGGATGGAAGACGGATTATGGCAGTAGAGATTAAAGAGGGGAAATATTATGACACGGGTAATAAGTTGCAGTATTTGAAGACAGTGGTGGAATTTGGATTGAAGCATCCGGAAATGGGAAAGGAATTTGGGGAGTTTTTGGCTTCGTTGAAAATTTAGGTGGAGGATTTAGGTTTTGTGATAGATTGAAGTATGGAGTTGTTTAAGCAAGGAAAGCTGTTAATGCATCAGTTTGTTTTGTTTGGGGTGTTGTTGTCGATGTCGGGTTTGCGGTGGTTGGCGGGGAGATGGTTTTCGATTGATAGTTATATTTTGTGGTGGTGGTTTGGGGCGATTTTTGGGTTTTTATTTGTGTTTTTAGATCGGCTTTATTATGGTTTGTGGCAAAACCCAGATGAGGTGTTGTCAATAAAGATGAAAGACTTGTTTGGTAAGGGTAATTTGCTGAAAGGTTTGGTGGCAGTGCTTGAAGAAAGAGGAGATCAGCAGAAGTTGGTGATGAGAAGTGTGTTGTTTTTGGTGGCTTGGGTGGTGTTGGGCTTCTTTGCATTGTCGAGTGTGGATGCGCCTTTTGGGAGAGGATTTATGTTGGGATTGGGTTTGCATTTAGCTTTCGATTTATTGGTTGATTATTTTGGGAGAGGGAGGGAGGTTGGTTTGTGGTTTTGGCAGATTAAGCGGAGGTTGAGCCCGTCAGAAGTTAGGTGGGTGGTTTGGGGTTACGTAGTGTTGTTCGTGGTGATTGGGTGGGGACTTTGAGTTTTTTAACCAAAATGTCTCACGCAAAAACCGGCTGTTATCCGCCAGCGGCGGATCCAGCCTGTAACTCGGCCTGCTAAGTCGCTTTAGCGACACCGTGCTTAGTATGGCCTGCGTAATCTTTTTGCTTAAAGACGTTTTGGTTTGGAGTGTTTGAGTATTTCTTGAGTGCTAAAATCAGGGCATGGAAGGATGTACGGCGTTGGGGTGTTATCTGCAACAACAAGGAGGGTTAGTGAGTTTGCCGTTGGTGACACTGGCGGGGTTGGTGGATGGAATCAATCCGTGTGCAATTGGGATGATGGTGACATTGTTGGGGTATTTGATTGTTTTTGCCGGAAAAAAGAGAGATGAGGGAATAAATCGGAAAATACTAAAAATTGGTGGTGTATATATTGTGACGGTATTTGCAACTTATTTAGTGATTGGGTTGTTGTTTTATAACTTGGCATACCAACTGCAACACAGTGTTTGGGCGGGAGTCTTTAGTGGAATACTGGGAGGCGGGTTGGTGTTGGCAGGGTTGGTACAAATTAAGGATGTGTTTAGACCAGACTTGCCGATCCATTTACGGATTCCGTCAGCGAGTAAAGAGAGATTGAATGGGTTAGTGGAAAAAGCGAGTTTGCCGGCGGCAGTGGTTTTGGGAGTCTTGGTGACATTGCTGGAAACGCCGTGCAGTTTGCCGCTGTATGTAGGGACGGCAACAGTGTTAGCGACTTCGGGAATGAATATGGCTTTGGTGATTAGTTATTTTTTTTATTACAATTTTTTGTTTGTTCTGCCACTAATTGTAGTTTTGATGGTGATGTATAAGGGGCGGGAAGTAATGGTAATGCGGGAGTGGGAACATAAAGCAAAGAAATGGATGCATTTGGGGTTGGGGGTGGCACTTTTATTGTTAGGTATTTGGCTCTTGACGAGGATTTAAAAGTCTTATACCCTAGGGGGTATGAGTGGTGAAGAAGTAAAATCTCTACGGCAGATGTTAAGAAGAATCCAAGGCCAGGTTGGGGGTATAGAGAAGATGTTGGATGAAGGAAGGGGTTTGGAGGAGGTGTTGACGCAGTTATCGGCGTCGATGAGTAGTTTGAAAACAGTGGCGAGAAATATTTTGGCGGCGGAGGCGACTTTGTGTGGGGAGTCCGTTGGGGCAACCTCCCGGTATGCTACGCTGTTGAAGCGATTCTTTTGAAGTTGCACATTCTGTATTTGCCGCAAAAACCGGCTGTTATCCGCCAGCGGCGGATTCATCCTGTAACTCGGCCTGCCAAGTCGCTTTAGCGACACCGTGCTTGGCATGGCCTGCGTAATCTTTTTGCTTTGCAGATACAGAATTGCATGAATTATTATTTGTTTAGTTAAAATAAAAAACATGTCAGTACAACACTTTACAGACAAAGATTTTGGAGAAAAAGTTATTAAGTCGAGTTTACCGGTAATGGTAGATTTTTTTGCGGAATGGTGTGGCCCGTGTAAGATGTCGGCACCGATAATTGAGGAGTTGGCAGGTGAGTATGAAGGTAAAGTGGGAATTGGAAAGATTGATGTTGATGAGAACCAGGAAACAGCAATGAAGTATGGCGTGATGAGTATCCCGACGGTAATTATGTTTAAGGAGGGTAAAGAGGTTGACCGCCAGATTGGTTTTGGGGGGAGGATAATGTATGAAAATATGCTTAAGAAAGTAGCTTAATAAATGGAAAAAAGAGAAGTAATCATTGTAGGGTCTGGTCCGGCTGGATATACAGCGGCAATTTATTTAGCGAGGGCACAAATGAAGCCGTTGCTGTTGGCGGGTGAAAAAGCCGGAGGGCAGTTGATGTTGACGACGGAAGTAGAAAATTTTCCGGGATTTTCTAAGGGGATTCAGGGACCAGAATTGATGATGGAGATGAGAGCTCAGGCGGAGAAGTTTGGGGCGGAGATAAAAAATGAAGATG
>CAYIUD010000083.1:0-3449 GCA_964366265.1 uncultured Pseudomonadales bacterium
GAATTAAAGGAATGGCTCTCTTAATTTCCTCGTCGTTTAATTTAAGTTTTTCTTTGATATCTTCGATCAATTTTTTATCGTCCAAGTGATTAAACAAGTTTTCTATATTTTGAGCGTTAATTTCATCGAAAGTAGTTGGAGAGTATCCATCTTTCTTGAAAATCAATACTCCAACCATATCGAACAGAATTGCCTTAATCATGAACTTATTTTACCACCGCTTTGATATAATCAGTTTATATGAACAAGATATTTCCCAACAAATTAAAATCGGGCGATGAAGTACGGATTATTGCCCCGTCCAGGTCTTTGGCGATTATCACTCCTGAATCTAGAAAAATTGCTAATAAAAGGTTTGGAGATTTAGGTCTTAAATTGTCTTTTGGAAAACATATTGAAGAAATGGATGATTTTGCCTCATCTTCTATAGAATCTCGGATTGAAGATTTACATGAAGCATTTAGAGACAAAAATGTCAAAGCTATCCTTACGGTAGTAGGCGGGTTTAATTCTAATCAGATTCTCCGATATATTGATTGGTATTTAATAAAAGAAAATCCAAAGATATTTTGCGGATTCTCGGATATTACAGCTTTAAACAATGCAATCTTTGCCAAAACCGGATTAGTTACTTATTCAGGACCCCACTATTCAACCTTCGGTCAAAAACTGTATTTTGACTATACTTTGGATTACTTCAAAAAATGTTTATTTTCCGATGATCCATTTGAAGTAAAGCCGAGTGATTCATGGAGCGATGATGAATGGTATAAAGACCAAAATGACAGGAAGTTAATCCCAAATAAAGGTTGGTTAGTTATAAACGAAGGGCAGGTAGAGGGAACAATTCTGGGAGCCAATCTTTGCACCTTTAATCTTTTACAAGGAACAGAATATATGCCGCCATTAAAAGATTCAGTTCTATTTTTGGAAGACGACTATGAATCAAAACCACACAGTTTTGATAGAGACTTACAATCTTTAATTCACCTGCCTGATTTTTTGGGAGTAAAAGGGATTGTAATCGGAAGATTTCAAAAAGCTAGCGAAATGACAAACGATCTTTTGATCCAAATTGTAAAGACAAAAAAGGAGATGGACAATATTCCTGTTATAGCTAATGTAGATTTTGGACATTCAGATCCTAAAATCACATTTCCGGTTGGGGGACATTGCAGACTTGAGGTATCGGGAAAAAAACAATTACTTCAAATAACAGAACACTAATTGGACTGAACTTGTCGAAGTGCTGGGCAGGCCGGTCTAGGACCTTCTTATCTTTACAAAGTATAATATAATCCAGCTATTAAAAGATGAAAACTGTAATCCAAAAAATCGTTGTAGCGGGACTGGTAGCTCACCAAGGAAAAATACTCATCATCCAAAGAAGCTCTGATGATGATGTTTTCCCAAATTTGTGGGAATTACCAAGCGGAAAAAGAGAATTTTTTGAAAGATCCGAGGATGCGGCCGTAAGAGAAGTTAAAGAGGAAACAGGAATTGATGTCAAAACAGTGATGCCAGTTTCTGTGTTTGAATTTAAAGTCGAAAAACCTAATGAGATCCGCGATGCTACTCAAATATCATTTTTGGTCAAACCCATTGGTAAACCAAAAGTAAAATTAAGCAATGAGCATCAAAGTTTTACATGGATTACCGAAAATGAATTGAATACTTTTAATTTGAGCAGTGAAACAAGGGACACAATATCTAAAGCCTTCAAGTTGTTAAAACAATAGTGAATATCTGACTGAGTATGCCAGTCTAGGACCTTCTTATTTTTATAACGATTGTCTCACATCAAGGCTAAATGAGACAGTATAAAAATGGGTGTCTCAAATTCTACTGATACAGTTTGATATTTATCTTTTGATGGAGACGTTTCCTTTACTAAACTATTAATACATCCCCTACCTTGCATCTCTTTCTAAATTCCGAATCCAATTCTTTCTCTAGATCTTTATCTAAATTTTCAACAACCAACCTTAAAGTAAAAATCATATCTTTACCTTCTTTCCGTCTTTTTAAATCAAGGGCGCCAATATTACCTCCAACTTTTTTAACAATCGAGCCAACTTTTTCTAATATTCCGGGTCTATCAATTCCTTCCAGAGAAATAGTTGATAAACCGAGAATGTCTTTAGTTAATCCACCCAAGGTCAGTTGTTGAGAAAGAAATTCTGTAGAAATTAATCCAGATCCTACTAAATAGTAAAGATTACTTAAAGAGCCCTTGCATCCAAGATGATAGAGAAGATTCGTCAATTTTAGTCTATGTTCTTCGAAACTAAACAGATCAATCAAATTTAATAATCCACAATTTTGCCTTAAAATATTTTCAACTAACGCTCTTCCTTCAATAATCTGCTCCTCTTTGGCCAAATCAGCCAATTGTTCCTCTATAATCTTTTTAGTTGATTGTAGGCAATACTCAGACAATGTCGGGTCAGGTGCAATCCTTGGTTCACCAACAATAACTTCAACCACGGATCCATTGGGAACAATAACCGATAATGGCTGTTTTTTACCATCTACTAAAAGGCCCGTTGCTTGAGCCCCTAAACTCCGACTTATGGAATAAGCAAAGTCAACTCCGGTAGCCTCTTTAGGAAAAAACTTAACTTGTCCCGTCGGAGTGAAAACCAATTTAAGAGCATATTCTGAAAGTTCCGCTTGACCTTTTCGAAGTAAACTTACGACACCCCAATTGTTGAATTCCTCTTTAGATAAAGATGTAATAGCAATCTCTATGGCCCCATGTGGCGTGCCAATAGTTATCTGAACCGCACTATAATTATTTTCCTTCGATCGGGCATAGTAATCACGAAATCTTTCAGGAAACTCTTCCTTCGCATATGCATCTCTAATCACGCCCAAAAGTTTATAACAATCGTCCCTAACTACACTTAGACCTTTTTTGTCATCGACAACTACCCTAAAACTCACCACGTCATTAATATCTCTAAATCTTGGTGTGTTCTCACTTTTATGCCTAAGCCTCCAAAGAGAGTTTTTACGAACAACTACTTCAGCTGTAATTCCGCTCTCTCTAACAATAGATTCTAATGAAGATATTGTGTGGCTAACAAAAAATTCACTAGTTCTGGGATCATTCTCAATCTGAGTACTCAACCTCTCATATTCGGAAGTATCTATATATTTAAGAGAAAGGTCTTCCAGTTCTTTCATTACAACCCACATCCCAAGCGATTCGGCTAATTTTGCATATACTTCCAAGGTTTCGTGAGCTTTCGGAACCTGCTTTTCGGAAGGTACGGCACTAAGTGTCCGCATATTATGAAGTCTGTCGGCAAGTTTCAAGACAGCAACACGAGGATCAATAAGATTTCTGTCAAAAACCTTTCTAACAGTTTCTCTGTCTGCAATCTCCTTCTCTATTTTTTCTGATCTAAATTTTGAGACTCCATCAATCAACGAAGCAATATCTT
>CAYIUD010000084.1:0-2724 GCA_964366265.1 uncultured Pseudomonadales bacterium
GCATTTACCATATATTTATCTAAGAAGTCCTGACAATCTCTTTCACCACCCCTTTATCCCATGGACTAATCACAATTTGCGTCGGATCAGGAACCGTGATCGAAGCCAACTCCATCAACCTCATCCTCTGACCACCATAGGCTTCAACTACAATATTCTCCACCATCGATGGTTTTGCTCCACCCACCCGTACCATCTCCATATCCTCCATTACCACTTCCATGATCTTCTCCAACTTCCTTTTAGTGTCACTTAAAACATTTTCCATAACTTTATTTTGTTTCCGTCTCATCACCGACCAAAATCAACCGTATCATTTCTTTACGTTCTTCTTCCCCATCCACCCCTATTTGTTTTAATGCTTCATCAAGTTTCTCCACCGACATTTCCTTCACTCCAGAAAAATCCTTCACCAAAACCAACCTATCTCTATCCGACAGAACATCCTTTAATACCGATCTAATCTCAATCTCCTTACTTTCACTCATAAGTATATTCTAACTCAATAACCCAAAGTCTCCAAATTTCCCATTATCTCACTACTATATTTCCGCACTACCTCTTTATTTTCTACCATCTTCATCAACTCCCGCCACCCACCCAATCCTTTCACTCCTAGAATTACTTTTAATACCATCCCAATCTCAATCCCCTTATTACGACTCAAATGTTCGAGTGTTGATACCATTTTTCTCCTGTATTTCCAACTGTCCGCACTTGAACTTACTGCCCCCTCGCTTTCTATATCTACCACCACTCTCTCCACCTTAACATCATCAGGCCACATCCCACTCGCCGACTTAATCTGCAAACCCACGATATAACGTTTCCTTCTTATCTCAACTACATCATAAAAATCCAAACCATGAGCATCAAGATCCGCATCTTGAATCAACTCCTCTCCCCCCACTGTTTTCTTCCACAACCTCCCCGCTACCGCCTCCGCTACCATTCCATCCCACCACACATCAAATTTAGCCTTATCAAGACCTGAAGTCCTCTCATACCAAGCCATCCCCCTTTCTCTATTTTCTTCCAAAATATCCAAAACCCGATCATTCCATTCCGGCATCGCCATCAACGCTCCTACAAAACCATTGTTGTATTTTGTCAATCTCTCCTTATCCAAATCAGGAACATCTTCGAGCGTCGCCTCCATCCGACTCGCTAACACCGTCGCCAATGACGCACTTACCCTCTCTAATTCACTCCCCCCATAATTACTTTCAGAAAAATCTCGCAACCGCTCAATTGCCGACCTCTTCACCTTCCCTTTTTTGTATTCTGCCCCACCAGGATCCAATATCACCCCCGATTGCTCTGCCATAAACCAGATCTTATCACACCACTAAAAACAATAAGAGACTATCTTCCCAACTCGTATCGCACAAACCGCCTCACTTGCATATTCTCCCCGATCTTCCCAATCAATCCCTTAACCAAATCATCAATCTTTTTACTTCCATCCCGAATATAATCCTGCACCAACAACTCCTCCACATCTTTCGGATCCATGCTCGCAATCTGCAAAGCAATTTCTTTACACAAACCCTCAAATTCTGGATTCTTGGCCACAAAATCTGTTTCACAATTCACTTCTACCATTACCCCTACTCTACCTTGATGATTGTATGTATATATCAAACCAGATTTGGCCTCACGATCAGCCTTTTTTTCTGCTTTCGCGATCCCTTTAGCCATAATTATCTCTTCTGCTTTCTTCATCTCCCCTCCCGCCTCCTCCAACGCTTTCTTTGCCTCCATCACCCCTGCCCCAGTCTTCTCCCTTAACTCCTTAATCTGATCCAGCATTACTTCTTGATTTTTCCAAATTCCTTAACTCCCATCCCCAACGCCTTCCCTATTGCCTCAACCACTATCTTAATACTTCTCACTGCGTCATCATTTGCCGGGATCACGTGATCAATTATCTCTGGATTAGCATTAGAATCAACTACTCCCACAACCACCACTCCTTTATTCTTCGCCTCCCTCACCGCGATTCTCTCTTTATGCGTATCTACCACGAACAAAATGTCTGGTTGTTTCTTCAACCCTACCAATCCACCAAAAAATCTTTCCAATCGATCAATTTCTCTGTCAATCAAAACTTGTTCTCTTTTTGTATATTTTTTAAAGTCCCCCTTGTCACGTTTGTCCTTCATTTCCACCAACTTATCAATCCTTCCCTTAATTTGACCCCAATTGGTAATCGTTCCTCCCAGCCATCGTTCAACCACATAAAACACCCCCGCTTTGACCGCCTCCTCTTTCACAATCTCAGCCGCTTGTCGCTTGGTCCCCACCATCACAATTGTCTTACCCTTTTTAGCCTCTTCGTACAAAAATTTACATGCCTCATCCAATTTTTGCGCTGTCACCATCAAATCAAAAATGTGCACCCCATCTCGAGCTGACCAAATATATCCATCCATTTTTGGATTCCAACGCCTCACCTGATGCCCAAAATGAGCGCCTGCCTCTAACAACTCCTCCAAACCAACTGAAAAATCTTGCTTTTTTGTAGCCATATCTTCTCCTTAATTCCTCCCCCGCTAACCTTGATCAGGAGAAACAAGCGGGGTGCGTATTCGTAATGACAGAATTGTACCACAAACCAAGCTAATCATCTATTCATCAAATTACCTTCACCACTACCACATTCGGATTTCCCCTTCCCTTTTGATCTGTATCCAACCCGCAACCCTCCACCCATCCCTCTAC
>CAYIUD010000084.1:2734-3441 GCA_964366265.1 uncultured Pseudomonadales bacterium
CAAACCCCACATAATCCACTTTCACCTCTATTTCCCGCCTACTCGGTTTGGACAACAACACCACTTTCTTCACCCTTGTCACCCCTTTCTGGATCAGATACCGCTCCAAAAAATCCAGACTCCAGCCCGTATCCACAATATCCTCCACCACCAACACTTCCTTACCCGCTACATCTCTATCAAGATCACGAGTGATCCGCGGATTTTTCGATGACTCTGTTCCACCTTCATAGCTAGATAATTCTACAAAATCCACTTCACAGTCCACCCCAGCATCCCACAAAGCCCTATGCAAATCTGCCATAAAAATGTATGCGCCTTTCAACACCGCCACCGCCACAAAATCCTTACCCTCATAGCCTTCAACTATCTCCACCGCTAATTCCGCCACTCTTTGTTCCACTCTTGCTCTCTCAATCAATATCTCCGTCCTTTTTTCATTTTCCTTCACCCCACCATCCTAACAACCGTTTTAACTTTCCTCAAGACAGTCGTCATCTTGCAACCATAACCAAAAGTGCTTAAATAAACTTATGCTTACCACGAAAGATCTCAACGCCATCGGTCAGCTAATCGACCAAAAGTTTGACGAGAAATTTGATCAGAAGTTTGATGAAAGGTTAAACACGCTTGATCAGAAGTTTGATGAAAAGTTAAACACGCTTGATCAGAAGTTTGATGAAAGGTTAAACACGCTTGATCAGAAG
>CAYIUD010000085.1:0-3407 GCA_964366265.1 uncultured Pseudomonadales bacterium
AAAATACGTTCGAGTCGATCATAAAGAATCCGATCAAGATACACTCTATCTCCATGTCAACTATTTCTAGTGTTAAACTCTAGCATTAGACCCTCAAAAACAACACAAAAATGAATGAATCAAGTGAACAGCCTCCAGTACCCGAATATCGACAATTATTAGAAAACGTCGAAAAAAATTCCGAACAAAATTTCATCAAGTAAATCTAAAAAATTGAGAGAATTTGAAAAGAGAACACCAGAATATCATGTTCCTATGGAAATCATCAACGAAAAACCAGAATTGCAGGTTTTCAGTTTTGCGGGGTTTGTCCAAGAAGGAAATAGACTTTATTTGGACCTTGTCTATGGTTTGTCTGATAGGCGCTTTTTAACCACAATTAGAACTTCAATTGACGATTCATATACATATAAAATCGTCAATTACATTGATCACTGGGAAGATAAAATTCCAATTCCTGCCTATAATATCGAATACAATAATTCCTTATACGATCTTAAAAAAAGTAGATTGCAATCTAAACGAGTCAGCGTCCAACAGATAACTGCCTTTGCAAAACAAATCAAACAAATAATCAAAAAAAATGGTTTTGAAAATCTTTCAGACGAAATAATTTTCGAAAATCAAAATATCAAAAATATTTTAGATCTAGATAAAAAAGGCGTTTTTGAATATACCTCTGTAAAAAAGACTTTTGATGAGAGAAAACCTGAGTTAGTTTAAATAAAACATCTCCCTGATTTTTGCATCATGCTACACTCAGGCCATGAGACTCAAAGTTCTCATCGTCTCGGTATCAATCTTTCTATTTTCTGTTTCTCCATCTTTTGCCGCCATCGAATTTATCGCGACTAATCCGCAAATCAATAACGATGAAATCACTGTTGATGTTTCCATAACAGACACTTCGACTGCCTACTATCTTCAAGGTCTTTTTACCAAACCTGGAGAAACAAATTATTTCGGCCTCACAAAGAACCATTATGGTGACTGGTTTACTAGTGACGCCACTCCCAATAAAGACTACATAACCACCAATTTTTTCAAGACAGAACCTATAAATAGTTCTTGGTCTGGTCAACTTATGGTCAAAAATGATCTTAAAAATCCTAATTACAAAGGTCCAGGTGACTATGAACTTAAAATAAGACGTTACACCGGAAATAGCACCAGCACCGCTGGCGAAGCCACACTAATAATCAGTTTTTCGTCTGTTACCCCCACTCTTACTCCCACTTCCACTCCAACCCCAACTTCCACTTCTGCCCCAACTAGTACTCCTACTACTCCAAAACCAACAACCCAATCAACCCCCACCTCCACTAAAACTCCAACCTCAACTCCAGAAATAACTTCAACTCCACAATCCGAAGCCACTACCTCTGACCAACCATTAGTTCTCGGCGATATTACTAGCTCACCCGATCCAGAACCCAGTCCTACTGAAATACCGTCAAACAACCAAACTCTTCTCCCCAAATTAATCACCGGCCTCGGCAGTGCCCTTGTCCTTTCCGGTCTGCTCGCCCTCACCTACAAGTTCTATATCGTTCCCAAAAAACCCTTTTTCGAGAGCGCTGATGATAAAATATCTGAATGAAAACCACCTATATAACAAAGTATTGGCTACCCGTTTTTGTCTGGATTGGTGTCATTTTTTTCTTTTCTTCTCTTCCTAGTATTCCTGGCGGTGAGAAAAATATTCTTGACTTCATTGTCAAAAAAAGTGCCCACGTCACCGAATACGCCATCTTTTACGGGCTACTTTACTCAGCCTTATCTGCCCAAAAAACCAACTCCAAATTATCTCCCCCTGCTAAGGGGGAGAAGAACGTAGTTCAGAGGGGGTTTACTCCTTTCCATCTCTCTTTTCTCCTTGGTCTCTTTTACGCCTTTACTGACGAATCCCACCAACTCTTTATCCCCGGCAGAACTGGGCTTATTCGGGACATTTTTTTCTTTGATTTGACTGGCCTACTTCTCGCCTGGGCCATTCTTAATCACCATTATCAAAAACGTAAATGAAACAACTAATCACCAACTCTCCTTTAGAAACTCAAAAACTTAGTCAATCACTGCTCAAATCTCTCAATACCAACATCATCACTTTTAAGGGTGATCTCGGTGCTGGCAAAACTACTCTAATCCAGTCTCTAGGACAAAAACTAGGAATTGGCCGCATGACTTCCCCCACTTTCACCATCATCAAAGAATATCTTCTCACTCCTTCTCCTCACCTTCCATTCACCAATCTCTATCATGTTGACCTTTATCGGCTCACTTCAACAGAAGCCGTCCTCGACCTTGGTCTAAAAGAACTCTGGTCCAATCCTCAAGATCTTCTTCTCATCGAATGGCCAGAACTAATCGAAAATCTTCTGCCTCAACATCTCCAGGTAAATATTAAAAACTTAGGTCAAGACAAACGCCAAATAACCATTACTACTAAAAACTAATAGCAATGAACTTATATATTGATAGTACCGATAATCTTAAAACCGTCATCAAAATCGATAATCACGAACTAATCAAAAATTATGATTCACCTCGTGAACAAAATATTTTAGTCATTATCAATGAGGTTTTGAAGAAAAATAAACTCTCCCTTAAAGACATTTCTACAATCGAGGTTAATCCCGGCCCAGGTTCCTTCACCGGTACCCGCGTTGGTGTCGCCATCGCCAATACCTTGGCTTTTGCCCTGGGCATCAAAGTCAACGGTCACAGACCGCCCATTGAACCCGTCTATACCGAACCACCACATATTACCCAGCGCAAGGTTGATTCTACCTTAAAAAAAGTATAAAATACCCCCACAACCTTCGACAAGCATTTTCATTGCTTCTAGGTTAGGAACAGGCTAGGTTCATTATTTAGATACTGAACTCTGGCTCTGATTGGCTCGCTAACAAGTTAATTTAATGAGCACATCTTTAATAGATTTATCATCTAAGATGTGACAGGAAGTGCATTCTTTAAGTCAAGAATTTAAATGAACCTTAATTGGTTCGGGTTAAACTCTTTTAAATGAGAGTTTGATCCTGGCTCAGGATGAACGCTGGCGGCGTGCCTTAAGCATGCAAGTCGAACGGAAAAGTAGCAATACAATTTAGTGGCAGACGGGTGAGTAACGCGTAGGAATCTACCTTTTGGTGGGGAATAACGGTCCGAAAGGACCGCTAATACCGCATAACATCGCAAGATAAAAGACCTTAACTGGTCGCCGATTGAGGAGCCTGCGTCCTATCAGCTTGTTGGTGAGGTAATGGCTTACCAAGGCTATGACGGGTAGGGGGTGTGAGAGCATGGCCCCCCACAAGGTTACTGAGACACGGAACCTACACCTACGGGTGGCAGCAACTAGGAATATTGCGCAATGGGCGAAAGCCTGACGCAGCGACGCCGCG
>CAYIUD010000086.1:0-653 GCA_964366265.1 uncultured Pseudomonadales bacterium
TCCCTCTGATTCTTTCCGCCATCACCTGAGCCACCTTGTGCAATCCATCCACTTCTCGATCTATATCCTCAATCTCCCCATCTAGTACTCCACCAACAAAAATCCGTTTACCCTTAGCCACCCTCCATTCCGCCAGTTTGTCCGTAAAATCTGGCAAATAGTCTCGAGTTTGATTTAACCTATATCCCTCTTGATCTCCAATCAAAACCTCCCGAGGCCAAGGCAACTCTTTATCAATTTCGGCTATTCCCGAATAACTATCCAACCGATGATCCCTACTGGCTCGACACATTACCGCCTGCATCACTCCCAAACTAGGTGTATAAGTCTCATCATCGAGAAAAAAAACCAACTCTCTGATCAAATCATCTCTCTCTAACTCTTTGACCTCTCCAGTATCCAGGCTTCTTTTACCTTCTGTTTCTTTTCGTACTGTACTCCTCTCTGCCAATCCAACATCCATATAGGGAGATCTTAACTGCAAATCACCCCCTAGACAACACCAACCATCCAAACTCAATCAACTTCAACTGTCTTCGCCACCGCCACGGCTCCTGTCCCAAACGATAGAGCCACTCCAACCCCAGACTTCTCATCCACACCGGCGCCCGCCGCCCCCGCCCTGAGATCGGAAGAGCACACGTCTGAACTCC
>CAYIUD010000086.1:663-3182 GCA_964366265.1 uncultured Pseudomonadales bacterium
GAGCCACTCCAGCCCCAACCTCCTCATCCATACCGGCGCCCGCCTCACCCGCCCCGCCAGATAGTCTAAAGAACCCCCCACCCCCATTCCCACCCCAAACTCCATCAGCTCCCGATTCCCCCACAACCAACTCTCCTGGCGGCCATGCCCCAACGCCACGAACAACAAATCCGGCTTGAAGCTATTTATCTTCCGAATCGATTCCTCGCTTTGCTGTCGCCAGTGATCCGGCTCCGCTCCAAGATCAGGACCGGCATCCGCCATAATCTCAAACCCTTTATTCACGGCTTCACTAATTCTTGCCTTGGCCTGCTCCGCCACCCCCAGTCTACCTCCCAAAAAATACACTCGCCAGCCTCGCTTAGCCGCCAACTTAATCATTTCCGTCATCAAATCCACCCCTGTCAACCTAACTGATATCTTTTGATCTGTTTTGACCCTACCAAACCAGCTCAAGACCTTACTTGCCATCAACAAACCAACTCCATCCGCAACATTGATATCCGACTTATTCAAAATTGACCGAAAACCATCATCCGTCCAAGCATCCACCAACATTTCCGGATTAGGCGTAAATATCAATCTTTTTTTACCATTACCTCTCCTAAAATCACCCACCCAATCACCCACCAAACTTAGCACTTGATCAAGACGAGTGCTATCAATCCTTACTTTTAAAATTTCAGCTTCACAACGCTCCTTTTTATACATATTTTTTCGGTATAGGCTCAACTTTTTGACTCAAAAACAGCCTTTCTCCATCCCCTCCATTATCTCAAACCCTGCCAAGGACAATCAAGCACCAACAAAACCTCAAAAAACACCCCATTTAATGACATCTAAGGACAAAACAGGTTAACCGATAACAAAAAAGCACTTCGACCAAACTAATTATCTACTATAAGATCAAATATAATTTTAAAAATACCCCAAAACATTCAAAAAAGAGTAAAAAACCAAATCAAAAAACAAGACCAAATACCAAAAAAACACCTCCAAAACAAATCTTAAAATAAATAACCCCAACTAAAAATTATAAATCCTCCCCTTATACAAAAATAATGATCAAAAAAATCTGAATCAAACTAACAAAAACACATCCTCTAATCTATAAAAATTCCTGGGCCATTCGCCCTCAAACCTACCTCTTCACTCTACTACCAACTACTATCAACCAAAATCCACCCCAAAAACAAGAAACTTTTCCACCCAACGCCCAATATCAAATATCCAAAATCAGATTTCCTCACCTCTCTATTCCCTACCGAAAGCTCTCCAAAATCTGCGGTCTAACAGATATAAATACTACGGAATCTTTTTTTTGCGCTTGGGGCGTCCTACTACAGCGGATTCACCAAAAAAGTTGGATTTAAAATGGCCTATTCCTTCTCCCACCGACGAGTAAACCAGTAGAAAGGTAGGCAAACTGGATCCACAGGAAATCCAGAACGCCGTTTTTCATTTGGCAGATTGGATAATCCCAACACCCCCTTCACTCCCTATAATAATATAAATCCTTTTAAACAAAACCAACTAGGTCATCATCTCATCCTTATCTGGTTATCACCTTATCCCTATAGTCAAATAAGTCTTTCTTCCGCTTTTCAGACTTTCCTACTATAGGAACATAATATATTTACTGAATCGGTTTCATCTTGTCTGCTATTAAAAACATCCCCATCGTCTTCTCACCCCACTTACCAACAAAAACCTATTTACTTTGTTTATCAGATATCTCCCTCACTACTCCTATTATCCCCACAAAAATATCTTTCTTTGAGAATTAACTAACACCATAAACATTTATCTAACTACCCCATACCCCCTACCCCTTCTACTCCGTCTCTCCAGATTAGCCTCAACAACCTCCTTAGATCTAAAACACCCATTCAAGCCATACTTTTTCACCAAACAAAATTTATTTACACAAAAAGGGCATACCTTCCTAATTTATATAAGACTGTTGCCAAAAATAAATTTTCTACATACATTTTTATAACCAAATTATCATCACCACAAAAAACAGCCCTACTTAGCAACTAATTTAAAATTAAACAAAGCAAACAACAAAAATAGCAATCAAAATATATGATTGCTATTTTAGACAAAAGAGTTGGTCTATCACTTAGTTCTCACTGATCGTCTATAAATTCCAAGATTTTCCAAAATCTCCCCCGTTCCTCTTATCACACACAACATTGGCTCCTCTGCTACAAACGCCGGCACATTCGTCTCTTCAGTTATCATTCGATCAAGATTGCGCAACAAAGCCGTTCCTCCACTCATCACCAAACCTTTATCTACAATGTCACCACTAAGTTCCGGCGGCACTTCCTCAAGTACTCTCTTCATCATCTCTATAATCTTACCCAACGGCTGTGACATTGCCTCAGTTATTTCAGTCGAAGTAATCTCCATATTTCTTGGTAACCCGCTGACTGAATCCCGACCTTTAACTTCCATTTTCTCCTCTTTCTTCAAAAGTAATGCCGATCCAATCTTGATTTTGATCTTCTCTG
>CAYIUD010000087.1:0-3171 GCA_964366265.1 uncultured Pseudomonadales bacterium
AAGCGGATTTACAGGAAGGGATCAAGACAGCTGAACATTTGAAGGTTTCGTTGGAAGAGGTGTTGATTGGTCGGAAGTTGATTGAGAAGGAGAAATTGGGGGAGATTTTGGCAAAATATATGGGAGTAGGTTTTGTGGGTTTGCGAGCATTACAGATTCCCAGGCAGGCGCTGGAGATGGTTTTGGAGAAAATGGCGTTGGAACGAAGAGTGATTCCGTTTGCAGTAGAAGGAAGAAGTTTAAGTTTGGCAATGGCTGATCCAAGAGATTTGGAGACAGTGGGTTTTGTTGAGCGATCAAGTGGAATGGAGGTGACACCTTTTTTTGCCTTTGAGAAAGACGTCAAGTTTGCTTTGAGGCAGTATAAGCCAAGTTTGTCAGATAGGTTCCAACAATTAATTGGGCGAGTGGAGAAAGGTAGGATCGGCAAGGCACCAATTACGGAGTTGGTTGAGGATGTATCGATTGTTAAGGCAGTTGATAGTTTGCTGGAGTTCGCGGTAGTGGAAGGGGCAAGTGATATTCACATCGAAGGTTTGGCGGATGAGTTGTTGATCAGGTACAGGATTGACGGGATATTGCATGATGTCTTGAAACTTTCAAAAGAGTTTCATCCGCCAATTGTGGCGAGAATTAAAATTCTGTCGGGACTAAAGCTGGATGAGACGAGACTGCCCCAAGATGGAAGAATGAAGTTTGAGTCGGATGAGGGGGATGTGATTAGCTTGCGGGTTTCGATTTTGCCAACGGTGGAAGGAGAGAAGGTGGTGACGCGTTTGCTGGAAGCAGGAGAGACTCAGTTTAGTCTGGATAACCTTGGGCTTGATGAAAATGGAAGGGAGATGGTTAACCGAACGATCAAGAAACCACATGGTTTGATTTTGGTGACAGGACCGACGGGATCAGGAAAAACGACAACACTATACACAATGTTGTCGTTGTTAAATACGAGTGAGGTGAATATCTCGACAGTAGAGGATCCGGTGGAGAATCGGATGAGGCGAGTGAATCAGACACAGGTAAATTCGAGAATTGAATTGGGGTTTGCGACTGGTTTGAGATCCTTGTTAAGGCAAGATCCAGATGTGATTATGGTTGGAGAGATCAGAGATGCAGAGACAGCGGGGATGGCGGTGAATGCGGCGATGACGGGGCATTTGGTGTTGTCAACACTACACACTAATGATGCGCCGGGGGCGATTCCTAGGTTGATTGATTTAGGGGCAGAACCATTTTTAGTGGCGTCAACTTTGGAGTTGGTAATTGCTCAGCGATTGGTGAGAATGGTGTGTGGTTATTGTCGAGAGAAGCGATTGGTATCACCAAAATGGGAGAGTTATTTGCTGGGAACGCTGAAAACGGAACAAGAAAAGGCGGTGCTTCATCAGGTTTTTCCAAGTCAGGAAAATTTTGGAAAGGGTTGCGACCGATGTAGCTATACCGGTTATCAAGGACGGACCGGAGTGTATGAGATGTTCTATGTGGATGATGAGATGAAAGAACTGATTTTGGTCAAGGCGACAGCGAGTAAAATTAAGACCAAAGCGTTGGAGAAAGGGATGAAGACGATGTTGTTGGATGGATTTGAGAAAGTGAAGAGCGGAGTGACAACAATGGATGAAGTGATGAGGGTGGCATTTAGTTAGTTTTGATTGACGCGTTGTGACTAGAGGGCAACCCTTTTTTATTTTGGATACAATAGGTGAATATGGCAAGATTTGAGTACAAGGCAGTAAGGAAAGATGAGTTTGAGTCGGGGGTAATTAAAGCTGGTTCTGAGGAGGAGGTGAGAGAGAAACTTGCTAAGACTGGTTTTCGGGTTGTTAGTGTTTCCTTGAAGCGGAGTGGTTTGATGTTGGCGCTTTCGAAGATGACTGAAACGAAGGGAAAGATGACGGGTAAAGAGAAAGTACTCTTCACGGAACAGCTGGCGTCGATGTTGAAAGCGGGGTTACCGCTGATTGAGGCTTTAGATGCTTTTGTTGACCAAAAGGGTAAGGTAAAAGGATTGAGTAAAGTGGTTGGTGAAATAATTAAGCGGATTCAGACCGGAAAGAATTTTTCGGATGTTTTGGGTGATTTTCCGGGCATCTTTCCGGCTTCGTATGTGGCAGTGGTTAAATCAGGAGAGGCGTCGGGGACTTTGGGTGAAGGGCTTGAGTATTTGGCAATGCAGTTACGGCGGGAGAATGAGTTGGGAGGAAGAGTAAAGGCGGCGATGATTTACCCGATGGTAGTGTTGACGGCAATGGTGACGGTGTTGGTTTTTATTATGGTGACGGTGGTGCCCAAGGTGGTGGAGTTTGCGTCAAACTCTGGAGTAGAGTTGCCGTTTTTTACTTTGGCGATGGTGGCGACGGTTAAATTTTTAATTAGGTTTTGGCCGCTAATAATATTAGGAATAATTGCGGTCTTGGTTTTGGTGGTGATGTTTAGCCGGAGTGAACCTGGAGCAAAGTTTTTGTCAAGATTTTGGATCAGACTGCCATTTATTGGGAATTTGGTGAAGAATTATAATCAGGCGAGATTTGCTCGTTTATTGGGTGGCTTTTATCGGCATGGGGTGAGTGTGGTGGGATCGTTTGATATCTTGGAAGAAAGTTTGGGTAATCGCGTTTATAAAGAGACGTGTAAACGAATCAAAGGTAAATTGGTGGTTGGACAAACATTGGCGGATGCGCTTGAAGATGAGGAAGAGCTATTTCCGCCAATTATGCATCGTTTGGTGAAAGGGGCTGAGCGGACTGGAGCGTTGGGAACGACACTGGATCGGTTGGCAAAATATTACGAAGATGATTTGGAAGTGGCACTGAAGAATGTGACAGTGTTGATTGAACCAATGATGGTGATTTTGTTGGGAATTGGAGTAGTGGGAATTGCTTTGTCGGTGATCGTGCCGATATATCGAGTATCAACGGGGATTAAATAGTTAGTAGCAAATGCAGGAACAAAAAGGGTTTACCTTATTAGAGATGATGATCGCGTTTGCGTTGGTGGGGTTGTTGAGTGTGTTGGGAATGATGGCATACGGAAGAATGCAGGCGAGGGCGGAGTTGGCGGCGGCGGGGGATGAGATTAGGGCGTTTATGCGTCAGGCGAGGGAGAAGAGCGTGGCACAAATTGATAACAAAACTTATGGGGTGATTGGAAACGGAGCGATGGTTACATTTG
>CAYIUD010000088.1:0-3168 GCA_964366265.1 uncultured Pseudomonadales bacterium
ACAGGATCAAGAAGCATTGAAGAATTATCGATTGTCATTCGACAATCCTATTCTCAAGATAAATTCAACTTACTTGTAGTGGATCATCTTCAAACTCTTAGATCAAAAAATAGAGAAAATAAACAAAGTCGCCACCACCTTTCCAACCGACCGCTTTTGAAATCCCGATTTGATCTCCTTTAATCACATTTTTTAACCGAACCACACTGTGATTTTCACTATAGTCTAATTGTTCAATCCCAATATATTTTCTTCCCATTTTATGAGCAACCGCGCAAGTTGTTCCGGATCCCATAAAAAAATCCAGAATTAAGTCGTTTTCTTCTGTTGACAATTGAATAATTCTCTCGATTAGTAATTCTGGTTTTTGTCCTCTCATTAATTCCGTTCTTTCTTTTGAGGCGCCACTTATAGATTGAATATCTACCCACAGTGTATTTATTGCATAACCTAGCCATTCATCTAAGTATTGTTTCCTGTTAACTCTCCCTTCTTTATTTTTAGGAAAAACAAGCCTCCCATCCTTGTACATTTTTTGGAGTGTTTCTTTATTAACACTCCAACCATTAGGGTGTGGTTTATAACCCATAAAATCAAATACTAGAGTAGGTCTGTAAGCAGGAGCATTTAAAGGACTTAACCTATATTTTCTTCCGTCTTTGTCACTATATTTAAATTGACTTTTTATGTAATTTTCAGAATTATTTTTGGTAAATAAAAATTTAACTCTTGAATTGATAGACTTTGAGTAAACAAGGATAAAATCACAAACATTTTCCAGGCGGTTTGTGTCAGGTGAAGTCTTACCACCTCTCCTTTTCCAGACAATCTGATTTAGAAAATTATCCCTTCCAAAAATCTCATCGCATAATACTTTTAAATAGGCTTGTTCATTAAAATCAATTTGAATAAAAATTAATCCATCGTTTTTTAATAAAACTTTTGCTATTTCCAATCTATTCTTCATAAAAGTTAACCACGTCGAGTGATTAAAACTATCGTTATAGCCGAAACTATCACTGCCGGTGTTGTACGGGGGATCAATGTAGATTAGTTTTACTTTGCCAGCGAAGCGGGATTTAAGAGAATGGAGGGCTAACAAATTATTGCCTTTGACAATCAGGTTGTCCTTAATGTTACCGCTATTATCGACTTTAAAGCCGTCAAGTTTGTGTTCGCCAGATTTATCAATCCGTTTGGCGTTGGTAAAGACTTTGGGGTCGAGCAGGCGGCTGATTTCATCCGGCGCTAATGTTTGGTTCCAAAAAATCTCGTCGCGCTTGGCGTCTTCTTTGGTTTGGCCGCCTTCCAAGACACAATCTTTATACGGCCAAGATAAAACTGCATCTTTTTTTTCGCTGATAAACTCGTTATTTTCCGTTAAGCCCACTTTGTTTTTAAAAGCGGTGTAAGAGTCAGGCAAAAACTGTTTATTGGAGATAAATTTAATAAATTTGTCCTTATCAAAAATTAGAGTTCCGGCTATTTCAGTAAAAAAGACTGACTTGATAGTTTCTTCGGATAGGAGAAGTTTTATCAAATCAGGATCAAGTTTTACGGCTAGTTCGATAACTTTGTTTTTTAACAATTCTTTTTCACTAACCAGGCGTACATCTTTTGCGAGTAATTTTTTGAGGCCATCGAGTAGATTTTGCATCTTGTTTATATTTTAGCACCAAAAGCCTGGTTTTATGCTACTATTTAGTCAGGAGGTAAGTTATATGTTTTCAATAATTTTAGGCGGGCTGATAGGCGGAGCGTTAAGAGGAATAGTGGGGATTGCCAAAAGCCTGATTGTTAAACGGGAAGAACAGATAAATTATGGCTGGTTTTTTGTGAGTGTGGCGGTAGCGATGGCCATCGGCGTGATTGCAGCCACGTTTATGGGTGGAGGGTTGGCGGTGGCGCTGCTGGCCGGCTACGCCGGATCGGATCTTTTAGAATCCCTGGTGAAGTTAAAGTTTAAGGAGAAGTTTGAGAAGGTGGTAAAACTTAAGGTTTGACCAAAAAATCGAAAACCTCTAAAACTGCAGCTGGTTCTAGTCGATAGGGTGTTTGATGACCTTCATAGAAACCATATCTTTCTATCATGTCTGCCATCAAACAAGAACAGGATAAGGAGGCTTCTGTATCTAAATTAGTGATAGTCATATCTGAAGCGGTTCCAGTTTTATCTTCAAACGGCGAAAACTGCATACCTCTATAAGTAGTCATATCCACCTTATATCTCCGTCCGCTTAGACTGAATTCTGTCCCAAATCCCTTAAAGTAATGTTCCTTGGCATACATTAAAACTGAAGCTAAGTCTTGATGAGTCAATCCTTGTGACAAGACAAAATCATTGTCCCGAGCCATAACTTCCAATAATGACTCATTTTCACCAAGAAAGCCTGCCATAGAGGCATGAAGAGGCCGCATTCTGGATTCAAGTTTAGTAATTGATTGTCCGGCAATTCCCGTTAACCCCCTAATTAATTTAGTTTCATTTCTGCCGCCGATTTTGAAACCACTTGGTTCGGTGATAACTTCAAACGGTTTAATGTCTAATTGTTCCGTGGTAACCCCACGTAAAAGTTTTTGACTGCCTTCAACTAGTCTTCCGCCATACTGAGTGTTAATTTCAAATTCCATGATGCTATTTCTGACAGTTAATACTGTGTTCGGTCTGCTTGAAAATCTGTCGGCTTCTTCGGTGCAAGTAATAATTTGAGTTTTGTCATCAAGCATTTCTTGTAAAGAATGGCGGATCGGCTTAATCATTCTTTGGACTTGTCCGTTAGCTGTCCAGGCAATAACCTCGCCGCTTCCGTCCTCTTCACTTAATTGATATCTTAAAATTTGTGGATCAATTTTATCAGGGGTAAAACCGGCGTCGAGCAATTGTTGTTCCATACTTTTCCCGAGAAATTTTTCTAAGGTTGGTTTTTCTCCTTCACCCATGAATCCTCCACCTGAGCCATTTAAAGAACGTTCCATTACTGTTCCGTTAGCTTCTATAGTAATCAGATCAAAACCATCAAACATACCACCACCCACTTGTAGAGCTTTAACTTCTGACCACTTAGTATATGGATCATAATCAACCATTAAAGCTAATGAGCCGTTCTCTTTAACATTAATCACTGCAGCCCCATTTTCAAATAGCCCAGATTTACCGACACGCTTAAA
>CAYIUD010000089.1:0-3155 GCA_964366265.1 uncultured Pseudomonadales bacterium
CGTTTTCGAGTTTGTTCTTTTTAGCTTCGGCATCTTTCAGCAGACTATAAAAAGGGCTTCAAATCGCTCAATTCTCTCCTTTCGCGAGTTCCCGCGCACGAACTCGCGGTTGCGGATTCCGCTTGTGAGCTGATTTTCGAAAAAATTCGAACCTCTTTCAAACTGGAACCGTAATTGTGCCAGCTCTGGCTCGGCCTGACGGCCGAAGCCTCCGCAAACATCGGCTCGAACTGCGTTTTCCTTTGTGTTCAAACGAGAAAACGCAAAAATTTTTAAGCTACTTTATGTGATCTTATTTTACCTAGATGAATAATCTCTTACAAGCATACTTATACCCGCAACGTTTTTGATAGGAACCTCAATCTCATAAGGCAGCATCAAATTTTCCCGAATGAACACATCATTAACGGTTGTTACATTGTCTAAAAGATTAGAGGTTCTACCAAATATCTCACTTGATAATACTTTGAACATTATTTTACCCCTCAAAGTTGCTTCAAGTTTCGTCTTTGATCGAGGGTCGAGCTTTTTAAACCTATCATTATTCTCGATATTGTAATCAACAACTTCACTCACCAGCTGTTGCAAAAATTGACCATTATTTCCATCTACAAGCGTTCTAATCATTTCAATCCTTCTTTTGTTCAGAGGAATCATCAGACCCCGATCGAGTACATGCAAGGCGGGACCTGTCGAGGTTTCTTCAACGATATAATTGCCAATTGAAGGGTCCGACTGAACCAGAGCGTTTTCACCGGCCTCGACGCTTTGCCCTGTCTGATAACTATTAAATTTTGACGTTAACCAGACAACATCAGATTTTGCTTCTTTGCTAACTCCAGGATCATCGAGATATTCCCTTAAAGTTCTTCCTTTCGCTCTTGTTTCAACCCTAACCCAATTTCCCTCTGAGGTAAATTCTCTTTCTGGCACACGAATTACATCTCTTCCAGAAATCCTATTAAAAGGCGAAACCACGCTTTCCCTAAATTTATCGTCATTTGTTTCGTAGTTCGGATCACGAATATCAGCCAAACACCAATCCATTGTAAATCTCATTACAACTTGAGCAAGGCGGATATTTTTTTGCTTCTCTGCGTAATCTTTTTTGCTTTCGTCCTTCCTTCTCGGTTTTTCCACCATAGCATCTAAAGCTTGTAAAAAAGTGTTTCCAATTTTTGTTATCTCTAAATCTGCCCCGGGCGTGAGTTCTCTTATCACTACCTCTACTTCTTCACTTGGATTCCTGGTACTGAGAACCCTAGCAACATATGTTGAAGCCATGCTCCCGCCAGCTAAAAATCCCTCAATGTCTATCAGATTATTCTGAAGATAATTTTTAAGGTTGGGGTCTAATTGAGCATATGAATCCAGCGCGAGAAAAAATCGTAGAGGATCCATTCCGGGGTTGGCGTCAAAACTTTTTGCCATTCTTCTATCGACTGCTTCGTTTTCAAATCTACGCATCTGTCTCGTAGTTTGTATAGATCGCGTACCAAGAATTGTGGTCTCTGCTCCCCTAAATAATGCCTCCATGTTTACAGGAACTTCGCTGTCTATTTCCAAATCCTTAAAACCTTCTTTATGAATAAATCTTCCTCTTAACGAGTTCGTCGTTCTATCATATTGATCATCACTTCCCTGGCTTAACATTGCAAAACGAGATCCGGGTTGATGCTGATATTGAGTACCGAATGCAGTTATATCCCTCGTTCTTTTTGAAAGTACCCGCTGTAATTCACCTATGTTAATCTTGTCGCTCAAACCACGTCTATCTCCAAGTATTTTCCCTACATCAACTGATTCCGTCTTAATTCCACGGAACAAAAGGTTACCCATAAGATGCGAGCCAAGGATCGCAAAAACAGTTCTTGTTTCGCTACCCGGAACGGCCTGCTGACAAAGTGTTTCCACTAATTCATTTATAAATGGATCATCTAGTTGCAGGGAAGCCTTTATAAATTCAGCCAGTTGGGTTCTTCCTTCTTCTGTTGCTAAAGCGCCCCTATCTCCAACCAATGCCTTCATAACAATTCCGGCGCGTTCGCTTACCTCCATGTTATGTAAAGTTCTTACTACATCATCGAAACTCCTAAAGAATGTCCGGCCATTTTTTGTAAGCTGAAACTTTCCTGTTTCAAAGTTATAATCTCCAAGAGTCTCCCTGACCCCTAAACCAAAACTGCGTTCAGGTGTAACCATTGTTTTATCAACCCAAATGTCGGCTAGTTCCGTTGAAATCTTGCTGGCATGATCAGGTGAGGCATCGGCAGATGAAAGAACCAAATCGTATTTATCACTTAGATACGAGGTAATAGAGTCAACAACCGCGATTCTTGCTAATGATCTCTCCCCTTTTATATATTGTCCAATTAAATCAGTCATTTCATCTCTAAAGTACTCCCAGGATTTCCAGACGCTTCCTGGTTTTCCTTTCTCACCCCTTATCTGTGAGGCCAAAGTAACCAGTCCTTCGGTTCCCAATTCCTCACTATGGTCTTTGAAAAATTTGATTTTTTCAGCAAGAGGTAGTGGCGCACTTAGATATTCCGCCCTTAGTCCTTTAAGGATTTCGTCTTTATCTACACTATCCGGTAAAACACTACTAAGAAGATCGTGTAACTTATCAAACTCCCTGTAATCTATTGCTCCTCTCTCCAACAATTGCGCTAGACCTTGCCTAATGGGCTCCCCTAAAATAATGCGCGAGGCGGAGTCGTCGTAATAACTTTCAAAATGACCAGGGTAATGCGTACCAAAAAAATCTGAGTATTCTTCCCTCAACTTATCTGCAAGAGAAATCAGCTCATCAAGTGAATTGGCTTGGATTTCAGGTTTCCTATCAAGCACATCCTTAATAAAAGGAAGTTTTTCAAGACGGGCCACGTCCCTAATCACCACAACCCTCGGAGTCTTTGTTTCTCCCCACCGATTTCGATCGACATTATATGGCCAAACGTTCTCTCTGACATTTGTACCGAAGCCAATGATATCAATTTCCTGGGGAACGCCCTTAAGATCAAGAGAAAATAGCGGCCGACATAGTCTCATTACTTCACCGATAGTCATGTTTGATGTAACAATGCTTGAAGAAATCATTAAGTCCCGCATCGCTTGGTAAAATTCAGATCCATCACTCTCAAAGATAGAAAGTA
>CAYIUD010000090.1:0-3132 GCA_964366265.1 uncultured Pseudomonadales bacterium
CTTTTCATCACCTGATTTTATGTCAGGTGGTCGGATTCGTTTTAGAACTCACTCTCCTGGACCAGGGCGCATATCAATTCCCAAATACGAACGCTCTCCAAACAATCCTCGCAAATCAGCCACTTCCTGTTGGTTTTTTTCCTGCCTGGATCCTATTTCCAAAACCTTCTTTCTGGGAGCAATTTTCTGTGCAATTGCCTCAACGGCCTTCCGTAGTGGTTTAGTCATCCCTGAGATTATAATACTAATAGATTCATGAATAAAATCTTTGTCCTCATTCTCAATTACCGTCGCCATCACGATACGATTAATTGCCTTCGTTGTTTACAAAAATCAGATCTACCCAAGAATTCAAAGATAATTATTCTTGATAATACAGCAGATGATTCTTCCGCCAAGATAATTCGTGTCAAATTTCCCCAAATAAAATTAATCAAAAACAAAAAAAATTTAGGTTTTGCCAAAGGTAATAACATTGGCATTCGTTATGCCCTCAAACATCAAGCCACCCATATTCTCATTATCAATCCCGATGTTTGTCTCCCCAAAAAATTCTTCTCCCCCTTACTCAAAAATTTTCAAACCAACCCTCAGTTAGGTCTAGTGGCTCCGGCCCTGAAACATCAAGTCAAAAAGAAAACCTATTTTGGTCTTGATGGCTATCTTGATTGGAGTATCGCCAAACCTCAACACTACAGCCTCACCAAAATTACTAAAACCAAACCCATCTCTGCCGAATTTCTTACTTTTGCTTGTGTCCTCATCAGTGCCAAGGTTTTTTCCCAAACCGGACTTATAGACGAACGTTACTTTATGTATCTTGAAGACGTCGATTTTTGTCTCACTGCCCGTCGGCAAGGATTCGATCTTTGGCTCAATCCCAATATTATTGCTACTCACCAGACCTCGGCTTCATTTACTCATCCCCGTCACAAACTCAAAATCAGCTTTATCAGCCATCTCAAGTTTATTGGTAAGTGGCTCTCTTTTCCTCAGAATATTTTTGCTTGGGCTTATCAAACTATTTTTTACCCCTATCTTTATCTTCTCTGGACTTATCACCACTGGCGCTACTCAAACTAGTTTCGATCAAATTTCATCAAAAAATCTTCCTGCATTGTCGAATTAACTTTCTGACCCAAAATTTCGATCTCGTGTTCCGCTTCTCGTAACCCATGCTGTTTCAAAATTGCCAACCAAAACTCACTAGTTTTTTTATCTGGAATTTGATAATTAACCAAGACTGAACTTTCTGTTCCAGCTTTCGTCAAGTGAAAAAAACCAACTTCTTTGAAACCATAAACTTGATCTATATTTATTTTTCCCTTCACTCCATCATAGGGTTCTGGCCAAGTCTCCAAAGAATTGATTTCACTAGGCCAAGCCTGTACTTGGATATTTTCCGCCTCAACTGGTAAATAAAATCGTAAATAACTCAAATAATTTCCACCATAAAAGAGCGGTTTAACCGGAAACTCAAAGGGTGAATTGTTCTTTAGGCGCAATTCAATTGAGTGAATTAAGTTATTTTTTGATTCAGTTATTTTATATTTAGTTTTTCGTTCAATACAGCAATTCGCCTTATTTGCCCCCAGGTTAATCTCCACAATTCCCGTAGTCACAAAATGGGGGATAGGGGAGTACTCACCCGCCCAGCCTTTTGCTCTCAAAATTTCCTCAAAATTTTCATCCAACGAATTGACCACTACATTCTTTTTTTCCAAATCATCAATCAATAACTTTGCCAACTCAATTTTTGTCTTCCAATCGAGATTTTCAATTTTATTTACCAAAGCCTTGCCAAGTGCTGAAATAGCATCTTTTTTTTGTGTCGAACCTGGAAAAAAATCTATTTCTGCCTCATTTTGCAACCAATCATAAACATTTTCCTCATTAAGTTTAATTTGATACTCTCCCACCTCAACTTCCCCCACAATTTTCAAAACTTGTTGGACTGTTGCCAAATTTAAGGTTATTAAAATATCTGGTTCAATCTCACCTCCTTTATCAAAGAACCACCTAATTGCCGCCGCCGTTTTAGGAAAATCAGGACTCCAATCAGCATTGGGCAAGCGATGACTGCCCGTCTTAAACGCTTCTTGAACTGGTGCTGGTGGCGCCACATAACCCGGCAACTGTCCATCCGGCACATAGATATCCTGGAATCGCCAAGTTGGCTTGCCATCTTTCATCTCAACTACCGCATAAGACCCCATAAAACCCCCATTGGTTCGTAACTCTTTATCATTCAAAAGCAATACCACAATTTTAGTTCCCCCTGACCGATTTCCCAGCAAGTAGTCTCTCATGGCTAAAAATGGTTCAATTTTTTTTAGCAAAACTACTGCCTCTTGAATTACCGGTGCCTGATCTTTCGCCTCTTTTTTCACCCACCAGATCAGCCCGATCACGACAAACAAGCACAACAAAAATCCTGTAACTACCCTCCATTTCTTTTCCATATCTTAATTACATATAATACCTCCAATGACTCTTTCTGCTGTTGTTCTCACTCACAATAACCAACAAACCATCAAAGCCTGTCTCAACTCTCTCAGTTTTGTTGACGAACTTTTGATCATAGACGATTACTCGACTGATCAAACTCTCGAAATTGCTCGTAAATATCACCCCAAAATTTTCCAAAAACATCTAAACGGTAATTATGCCGCCCAACGCAATTTTGGCTTAAAAAAAGCCACCGGCGACTGGGTCATTTTTCTCGATTCTGATGAAATTATCCCTCTGTCACTCAGTCTCGAGATTCAAAAAAATCTCACTTCACCCAATCAAATTAAAGGCTTTCTTTTTAGACGCCAAGATTCATTTCTAAATCAAACCTTAAATCACGGTGAAACTGCCAACACCAGACTACTTCGTCTTGCCCAAAAAAATTCTGGTTTTTGGCAAAGACCAGTCCATGAATATTGGCATCTCAAAGGGGAGACTAAAACTTTAAAAACCCCAATTATCCACCAGCGTTATCTCACTTTTTCCCAATTTCTCAATCGTCTCAACCGCTATACCGACCTAGACATCGAGGCTCTTCTCAGCGAAAACAAACCCTTCTCTTACTTCGACCTCGTTCTCAAACCTATTGGCAAATTCCTTTACAATTATTTCTACCTGCTT
>CAYIUD010000091.1:0-3094 GCA_964366265.1 uncultured Pseudomonadales bacterium
AGCGGGGACGCCACCAACAATGGTTTTGGGGGGGACATTTTTGACGACAACGGCGCCACCAGCAACAATTGCCCCTTCACCAATGGTGACCCCGGGCATGATGATTGCTCGTGGACCAATAAAAACATAATCCCCTATTTCAACTGGAGCATTGATGGCATGCATATCCTCTGAATGGACGTCGTGTTCGGAGTTGTAGATCATGACTTCGGAAGCGATATCGACGTGGGAGCCGATTTTGAGTTTATCTCGACCATCAAGGAAAATTCTGAAACCTAAGATACTATCGTCACCAATCTCGATGTTGTCTGGTTGATAGAATCGAGCGCCGGTGTGAATGGTTGAGCCTGAGCCAATTTTGACGCCACAGAGACGGAAAAAATTGTTGCGAAGGAAGTGGCTAGGAATCCAGGAGATGAGGGCCATGAGGGCAATTTTGAAATCAAGATAGTAGTTATAGAAACGGTTAACAATTTTACCAAAAGCGGTCTTTAAGGAGAGGGGGTGGCCGTGCTTGTCGATAAAATGAACTTCGTGAATAGAGACTTTGAGATTGCTAGGCATAGGGTGATTATATACGGTTTATTTCAGACAATTAACTAAGACGGTTAAAGTTTTTTGGGCGGCTTTTTCCCAAGAGAAACGAGCGGCATTTTCTTTGCCTTGTTTGGCTAGCAGAAGACGTTTTTTACGAGGAAGTGAGAGAGCTTCGCGCAAACTTTCGGCGATTTGTTCGATTGATTTAGGATTATTGATATAAATGGCTGATTCACCAGCAATTTCAGGTAAACTGCTAACTCGAGAAATAACAGTGATCGTCCCACAGGCTTGGGCCTCGATGACGGGAATTCCAAAGCCCTCATAGAGAGAGGGCAGGACATAAGCAACGGAAGCCTTGTAAAGAGCGGGGAGGTCTTCACTAGGAGTAAAACCGGTGAAGATGACTTTATTTTCCAAATTAAGTTTTTTGACAACTTTGTAAATATCTTCATAGAGCCAACCTTTTTTGCCGACAATGACTAGTTTAGTGCCACCACCAAGATGAGAAAAGGCCTTGATCAGAGCAATGATGTTTTTACGGGGTTGCAGAGTGCCAACATAAATGAAATATTTACCGATGATATTGTATTTTTTGCGAATTTGTTTTTGTTTGGTAAGGGGGATGCGAGGATGGAAAAGTGCTTGATTGTAGCCTGGATAGATGACTTCGATCTTATTTGGGCTGACGTGATAGTAGTCAATGATATCTTGTTTAGTGAAGTGGCTGATGGTAATAATTTTTTTAGCTTTTTTGGCTGAAGTGGCGGTCCAACGACGAAGTTGTTCAAGATCATAAGCGCGAAAATATTCGAGGCCAAATTTTTCGTAAGAAAGATCCATAATGGAAAAGACAAGTGGAACAGGAGAAAGGAAGGGAATGTAGTGACTGGGACTAAAAAGAACTTTTGGTCTGGGTTTGCGGAAAAGACGAAAGGTGAGTCCAGTTAAAACCCAAGCTTTACTGGGTCCAAAAACTTCGTAGGAAAAATTGTCGGAGGTAGGAGGAAGGTCGGGTAAGGGACGATCTTTGAGAAAAACAACAAATTGATGTTTGGTTTTTAATTTGGCAAGATGGTGGATGATTTCGAAAGCAACCTGATTAACACCGACTCTTTGGGGGATATTGGCTTCGTTACCATCAATAGCGATTAACATATAGCCCTAAGATAAATCATTGATATTTTTGACAACGTCTTCATAGAGTTTCATTGTTTCTTGAGCAGTTTTTTTCCAACTAAATTTTTTGAGTTGCTCATTACCTTTTTTGATGAGTGCATCGCGACTTTCTAGGGCTTTGATTATACCATCAGCGATGTGATCAGGGTCTTGAGGATCGACGAGGATCGAGGCAGAACCAGCGATTTCAGGAAGACTGCTAACACTGCTAGTAACAACTGGGGTCTCGACAGTAAAGGCATCGAGAATAGGGAGCCCAAAACCTTCGTATAGAGAGGGATAGAGGAGAACTTGAGCTTGGGAGACGAGGAGAGCAAAGTCTAGATCAGAAACGAATCCGGTAAAAATAACAGAGTTTGAAGCTAATTGTTGCTCTTCCGGACTTGGCCGGCCGGCAATAACTAGAAGCAAATCTAGATTAGCTTGATTGAAAGCGGTAACAGCTTTGGCAATATTTTTACGGGGATGACCTGAGCCGGGGATAAAAAGATAAGGTTTGTGAATACCGAAACGCTTCAATTGGTTAAGAGTGATTTCGGTTGAATTTAGAGAGGGTTTGGGAATGGTTGAGGCTTCGTAAATGACCTCGATTTTTTCTGGGCTAACTCCTAAATATTTGATAATGTCATTTTTGGTGGCGTGGGAAACAGCGATAATCTTGCTTGATTCTTTCATGACCCAAAAAAGGCGTTTGCGGTGGACATGATTGATTTGGGGATGAGCATATTGGGGATCGTGAAACATGGCCAAGTCATGGATGGTGGTGACTTTGGGAGCTTTGGCTGGGGGTTCGGCCCAGTCGGAGGTGTGAATCAGATCAACTGGACCAGTAAAGACCTCTGCAGGAATGACGTGTAAGGTATTCCAGAAAAAATGGAGCATTTGCGGAGAAAGATAATTAATTTTATTGATGACTTTGGGGAGTCGATTGACCCAAAGATCAAGTTCCTTTTTACGTCGGAGGGAACCACCAAAAAGAACAAATTCGTGTTGGCTGGGGAGATGAACCAATTCATTAACTAAAAATTTGGTGTAATGGGAGACACCGGTGCCATACAAGACTTGAGAAACATCAATGGCTATTTTCATAAGGAAAATTAATTTTGGGCAGAGAAATGATCGACAAGAATGCCATCAAAATCGTAAGTATTAGTTTTAGTATAACCGGCGTTGGTAAGCCAGGTAGTGATGTTTTGACTAGGGTCAGTTAGGTTGGAAAGATAGGGGAAATAATAGAGATCGGATTTGCCAACAGTGCCTTGGGCTAAACGCAGATCGAGTAAACCGGGATCATCGTTAAGATTGCCTAAAGGGGCAATGTAGGTAAGAGAGGGCTGATACCAAATGACTGGGGCGAAGGCAGTTTTGTGGGCAAAAA
>CAYIUD010000092.1:0-3071 GCA_964366265.1 uncultured Pseudomonadales bacterium
CTTCCGATCTGGTCGTTCCCGCTTCATCAACTCCAAAGATTTCCAGCCTATTCAGGGTTACTGCATCCTTTTTAAACCTAAAATAAAAATCTCCATTCTGCTCAACTTCAGCCACCACCGTTAACAAATCACCCCCCTCAGGATCAACTATCACCACTTCCGCCCAAGGGGCTGTCTTACCCACCACCTCCACCACTCCCCCAGAAGACAATCGATCTCCCAAAGCTCCCACTCCAGTCAAAGCTCTCACCACACCACTACTCAATACCGATATCGCCAGACTAATCACTATTAGAACTCGCATCTTCATCATCTCATTGTAATCCGTGTTTATGGTTTCTATCTTATTGTTTGTTTCTTGTTTCCCATGCCCTACCCTCTAGGGTATAAAGACCTTGTCTTGGTCTTTACTTTCTCCCAATATCTTTTTTATCTTTTTAACTTCTTTTCCCCATCTCATATCCCTCTTATCATCAAATAATGACTTACAAAGCCCTACAAGCGTTCTTAAGGCCAAACTCTAAATTAGAAATCTTCTTGATTCGACATCGAAACAAATTAAACTATCCTCTAATAACAATTTGTTGTTTATCAAATCAAATTTCCCATCATCAAACCGTCATTTATGGCTAAAAAATAAACAATCAAACTATATCATTCCTTTATTTAATCCAAAATTTTCCAAAAACCATCTCTAAGCAGACAAATTAACCAATAGAGGTCAAAAAAATAACTTGAAAAATAAAAAAACCCGTTCATCAGTTATTTTCAATAAAAAAAACAGTTATCAAACAAGAATCAACTCTGCCAAAAATACTCCTAAACATGCCTATACAAAGTATTGGAATTCTACAGCAATTATATCTCTTCATAAATCAAAAGGGGACAAAAAAATAACTCATAACTAACAAAAGATGGACATTTTCTCTCTCCTTTCAACTGCTTTTTAGCCACAAATAGGCACAAATTTCTTCAATCTTAACAACCACAAACCAAAACCCATCAAACTATATCAACTAACTCTGTGGATAACCCCTTCACACAGACGAAAAACCCGCGGAAAATAGACAAAAATAGAAACAAAATACTCTCTTCTTCAATTCAAAAGTATCAAATTTAGCATTACCGCAAGACAATTCATCCTCCAAAATATCCACATTCATCCTCTATCACCTATTAATTTTAACCGCAAAAACTCCTCCAATTATTCCAAGTTATCCACTTGACTGCCATATATAGTACTTTTAATCTGTATAAAGAATATAAAAAGTCTAATTCAGCCTCAAATTAATATTTACCTAAAAAGCCAAATATGCAGATCATTGACTACTCATCAACAACAGTCACCCAGACTTCACTTGCCCGCCGCAATGCTAAGCTTTGGGCGTGGGAGACCATTACTGCCATTTTCATCTTCATCCTCCCTGCACTATTACTCTTCATTCTTACCGATCACTAAACCCTATTGCTGACATCTGCCCCCATGAATTCACTCTTAAATCAATTCAAATCTTTCCTCGAAGATCTACCTACAGGTAAAAATGGCCGTGATAATCTCTCAAAAGTCTCTGTCAAAAACTACCTCTCAGACACCCGTCGCTTCCTTGAATGGTTTTCTTCTTATTATCCTAGCCTCACCGGAGCCACTCCCCAAAGACTAGCCCAACCACACCTTGATGCTTACCTAGACTATCTCACCCGTCAAAATATCCCCCATTCCAGCCTCACCCGCTATCTTTCCTCTCTCAGAAGATTTATCACCTTCATCGAAATCACTTATCAACAACCTCCCTTGGTTATCCCCTCTCTCACTCCCCTAGCCTCATCTGTATCCAACAACAACTTCACCATCTCCACTGACTCCAAAACCGAACCTTCCAACAACCTAACCAACCTCCTCAATGCCTTCCGCAGTTACCTCAAAAAACAAAATTTTTCTGAATCTACCGTAAAAAATTATGTCTCCGATCTCAAGCACTTCCTGACCTGGAATGCTAACGGTCCAAAAATGACTTTTTCTGAAGTCTTTACCTCTCAGGCACAAGAAACATATTCAAACTATCTCAAAATCAACAATACTGCATCAACAACCATCACCCGCCGCCTCTCCACCTTAAAAACTTTCATCTCCTTTGCCGAATCAAAAAGACTGTTAAACTTTAACCAACAGGTTCTGACAACTAATAATCCCCTCCGCCCCCCCGCCCGCCTGCATACAAAGTTTGCGGCGTGGCCCACCAGGTTTCCCTTACCCCTGGCCATCTCCACTCTAGGTCTCATTGCTTTTTTTCTCTCCTACCTTTTCTTCTTCTCTCACCCCACCTCCCCCATCACCAATACCCAAAAAGATCTCATCACCTTCATCCAAAACCATCAACTTGAAGTTTCTCCTCAAGGCAACCTCACTATTCCTTCCGATTCCCTTAGTCTAATAACACCCTTCCTCTCCACCAAAAGCCAGGACAGCCTGCCGGCAGGCAGGGTTGCCGGCGTCAACACTCAAGGTGGTTCCGATATCCACTTTGGCGGCGCCTTAGACGCAAACTTCAATCTCGCCGTCAAAGGCTATGTTGAAGGCGACCAACTCCACTCTGTCACTACCACCCAACCACCCCTCACCGTTGCTTCTTCTCTATTAGTCACCAACCTTAATGCCGACCTTATCGACGGTTTCCATGCCGACACTCAAGCTGGTGAAAACGAAATCCCCGCTATCGATGGAACCGGCGCCATCACTTTCACCTCCGCCGCCCCAAAAGTCAACTCTGACAACTCTCTCAGTATCGCTACTACTTTTGGTTCTGCCGGAAGTATCTCTCTCTCTACTGACGGTACCGGCTCTGTCAACCTCCTCACCAACAACACTAGTGGTCAGGCTTTACTTATCAATGACGCCCAACTTTCTTCTGGCAGTCTCATCCGAGGACAAGTTGGCAATGCCAATACTGGTTACAACTTCCTCACCTTCGCCAGTGGTGCTGGTCTAACCACCAGATTCTCCGTTAACTCTGCTGGCAGTCTCTTTTTTGCTGGTTCTCTCTCCGATTCCTACGCCACTGCTATTCCTCTTG
>CAYIUD010000093.1:0-3062 GCA_964366265.1 uncultured Pseudomonadales bacterium
GGCAGACCAAAAGCATCCCAACCCATCGGATACAACACCTTCATTCCCTGCATTCGCTGATATCTCGCCAAAACATCCGTCGCCGTAAAGATCCGTACATGACCGATATGCAACCCTCCACCAGATGGTTAAGTAAACATTCATAAAACATAAACTTTTTCTCCGCCGCCATCATCCCTCTTTCTATAAACTTCTTCTTTCAACCACGACTCTCTCCACCTCGGCTCAATTTCCTTTGGATCATAAATTCGCTTCACTTTCATAAATCAATTTTACCATCAGTAAATCCAGCCATGCCTCCAAACGATCAAACCTTACCTATTAGCAATAGTCTACCTATTTTGATAAATATTCTTACCATAAATAACCTTTCACTTACATATATCAATTGCTTATTTACTAACAAAAGGTATCAATTAACTTAATTTTATACTCAGTTTTCTCTTTTCCAAAAACGTGATACCCTGTGTTCATGGCTAACACCCCTCTCTCCTGTCTGGTTGTTCTCGATGGTTTCGGTACCAACCCCGAGACTAACGGTAATGCCATCCTCAGCACCCCCACTCCCAACCTCGATTATCTCTGGAACAACTATCCTCACACCCTCCTCAAAGCCGCCGAAGAAGAGGTTGGCCTCAATTTTGGCGAGATGGGCAACTCCGAAGTCGGCCACCTCATTATTGGTGCTGGCCGTGTTTTATACCAATCCCTCCCCCGCATCAATGCCAGTCTCCAAGACCAATCTTTCTACCAAAATGCCACTTTCACCACCGCCATCAATCATGTCCAATCTCACGACTCCGCCCTCCACATCATGGGCATGGTCTCAGTCGCCGGCGTTCATGCCCACCTCAACCATTTTCTCGCCCTTCTCAATTTAGCCTCAAGAAACCACCTCAAAAAAGTTTACCTACACATTATTCTTGACGGCCGAGACTCTGGACCAAAGGATGCCCCCATCTTTCTGGCCAAAATCAACGAAGCTATCAAAAAGTATAATACTGGATCAATCGCTACCATTCATGGCCGCGCTTATGCCATGGATCGCAACCAAAACTGGGAACGCATCCAACTCTCCTACAATGCCCTCATTGGCGTCTCTGGTCCAACTAACCAAGACCCACTCGCCTGCATCCAACAGAACTACTCCAACGGTTCAGATGATGAAAATCTTCTCCCCACCATTATCACCAATTCCAACAATCAACCTCTTGGCCCCCTTTCTTCCAACGACGCTTTTATCTTCACCAACTACCGTGAAGACCGGGCTCGCCAATTCATCCAGTTCCTCACCCAAATTCCTCCTGCTCCTTCAGACAACGGCAACCACCCCGCTCCCATGCCCCAGATTACTCCCCCAGCCAATCTCAAAATTATCACCATGACCGAATACGACAAGAACATCTCTTCAGTTCTGGCCGCTTACCCACCCGAATATCCCACCAACACTCTTTCTGATCAGCTCCATAATCTAGGTATTCACCAAACTCATATCTCTGAAACCGAAAAATATGCCCACGTCACCTACTTCTTCAATGGCGGCCGAGAAACTCCTCACCCCGACGAAACTTTCATCCAAGTCCCCTCCCCCAAACCTGAAACTTTTGTTACCCAACCTCAAATGGCCGCCCAGCAAGTCACTCAAAAAACTCTCGAAACCATCACCAACCATCCCAACGAATTCCTTGTCGTCAATTTTGCTAACTGTGACATGATTGGTCACACTGGCGATTTTGAGGCCACTCGCAAAGCCATTAGTATAATTGACCAGTATATTGGCCAACTTGCTCAAACCGTTATCTCTCACAACGGTTACTTCTTCCTCACTGCTGATCATGGCAACGCCGAATCAAAAATCGATCCTACTACCGGCTCTGCCACCAAAGACCACACCAGCAACCCCGTTCCTTTCATTGCTGTTGGCCCCAATCTCAAACTCCCCCAACCAACCCAAGACCGAATCACTACCAACTCCACCATCACTGGTATTTTGGCCGACGTCGCTCCCACCATTCTCACCCTCCTCAACTTACCGATTCCAAACGAGATGACCGGAACCCCCCTATTTAGCATTCCCGAAATGCCTGCCCCTCAACCTTGAGTATTCGCCTGCGTGGATGTAAACCACGAGGCGAACGCGAAATGGTGTGGGGACCGGTACTCCTATCTTTGATCTCCCCCAAACAAGCCAATCAGCCTAATCCTTCCCCCGCTACACAAACCATTTCTGGTGTGTACAAACAAAAACTTTTGTTTCCCCTTTGTCGCAACTGGCAACAAAGATTTTTATCTGCCATTAGTAAAAACGTTACGGAATCTTTTTTGAGCTTGGTGTCCCGCTACAGCGGGACTCAAAAAAGCTGAGTTAGAAGCGGCTGGATCCGCAGGAGATCCAGAACGCTGTTTTTTACTTGGCAGATATAAATCTCTACTCCCTCTTCTTCACCCAAATCCTTACTTTCAACGCCTTCGTTTTCTCCCCTTTGACCTCAATTACCTCACCCTTGTAACCACCCTTCTTCCTTGCCACTTCCAAATCCGCCACCCATTCCACCGCCGCCACCTCCAACCGATACTTTCCACCAGGAACCACTAACAAAAATCTCCCTCGTTCATTACTCACCCGCCTCTGAATCAACCGATTAAATTCAACCTCATACAAAGCAATGCTCACATTTGGTATGGGTTGTCCGGTTACCGAATCATATACCACCCCCCATTTCTGGCTCACCACCAATGCCTGTCGCACCCGCCACAACAACAAGAATAAATAAAATCCTACCATCGCAATATTGATCCAACTCGCCACTTTAATTAACGCCGTCACTGACAAAATTAACCCAACCATCAACAATAACCATCCCACCACTGCCCACACCCATCCCAAAAACCGCTTCAAATAAAACCACCAACTAATTTTTGCCTGAACCGGATCCATTGGCACGCTTATCCTCAATTGCTCATCCGGACTTTTAACCTCAAATGTCTCCCCATGATAAATATATTCATACTCCCCATCCCTGCCCGAACCCCGCACCAACACCGAAGGAAACTTGTATCCC
>CAYIUD010000094.1:0-3058 GCA_964366265.1 uncultured Pseudomonadales bacterium
ACTTTTCGACTGGTTTGCGGGTGAGTGAGATTGCCAAACTTGATCCGGAGGATATGGATCTGAAACAACGGGAGTTTGGGGTTGTTGGTAAGGGACGGAGGGTGAGGGTGGTATTTTTGACGGAACGGGCGGCTAATTGGGTGAGTGGGTATTTGAAGAAGAGGATGGATGACTGGAAGCCGTTGTGGATTCGATACTCGGGGAAGAAATCGGATATAGTGACTATGGGTCAAAGTATGCGGTTATCGGTGCGGAGTATCCAACGGATTGTGGAGAAATACCGGAAGTTGGCGGCTTTGCCGATTAAAGTGAGTCCGCATGTTTTGCGCCACAGCTTTGCGACTACTCTACTTCAGAACGGAGCGGATTTGCGATCGGTTCAGGAAATGTTGGGTCATAAAAATGTGAGTACGACGCAAATTTACACTCACGTAACTAATCCGCAGTTAAAAAAGACGCATGAGAGGTTTTTGAAATAACCGATTTTTTTGAGGAGAGGATGTTTAAAAATTGAGGTGGCCGGAAAGGTAGGTGCGCCAGATTTGGTACAACTCGTGAGTGGAGACGGCGTCTCGGGCGACATAGTCGGCGATGGCCTGGTGTTTACCTTCGTTATAGAGCTGGCTAACGTAGAGACCGGAGACTCCTGGCTGTTTGGGGTTGGTGATGCCGAAGGCTCGACAGAGGGCTTCTAACTTGAATTGTCGGCCTCCTTGTTTGAGTTTGTCGGCGAGATCGACAAATTTAGTTTTGTTGTAGTCGTCGATTTCCAGAGGGATTTTGAGGCGATTGATGCCAGAACGGATGATCAGAAAAGGCCAGTCGAATCCCCTACCGTTGTAGGTGACAAAACGTTGGTAATCTTTGGTCAGATCCCAGAATTTTTCGATCAATTCTTTTTCAGAGGAGAAAGTTTCGTAGGTAAAGTCTTTGTTTTCGGGAATAAGTTGTTGGTTGGTGAGGGCAAGGACGGTACCTTTTTTGCCTGATTGAGTCTCCCCTATTCTAGTGAAGCCGATGGATTGAATAAAGCCATATAGAGAATATAGGCCTAATTTGGTTTTGGCTTCTTCCTCTTCGGCGTTTTTTTCGAGATTGTCGAGGAGATAATGTTGGTCCCACTCCCCTAGTTTGTCGAAAGGTTGACCGACAGTTTCGATGTCGAAAATCATAGTGGGAATTTGGGAAAGGTGGTCGGTGAAACTCTGATCCTGGTGGAGAGAAGCATTGGAGATGGTAAGGTCAATTTTGCCTTGGTACTCCCCTACTCTGCCGGTGATCAAAGCGACACTGCCGGCTTTTAAATCGACATTGTTTAAAGCATTGTCCCAGACTTTGGCCTCGATCTGACCAGTTTGGTCGTTAAGGGTGACCTGGAGATAGGGAGAGCCAGTTTTGGTGTTTTTTTGAGTGACGTTGGTGACGGCAAAAGGTTGGTCGGTGATGATAGTTCCTGGTTGGAGATCTTTGATTTGAGGCATAGTTTATTCTTCGTCCTCGATTTCTGATTTGGCAATAGCAGTAATGGCGGCGACTAGATCACCAGTCTTGGGGCGCATGAGGATGACGCCTTGGGTAGGGCGTTTAAGTTGAGGAATATTTTTGATGGGGAGTTTGATTGCTTGAGCTTCTTTGGTGGTGATGATTAAGTGTTCGGATTTTTCGGTGACAATAAGGGCACCAGCGAGTTTGCCGGTTTTGGGGTTGAGGATGGCAACTTTGACGCCTTGGCCGCCGCGTTTTTGGACTGGATATTCGGTTAAGGGGGTGCGTTTGCCCAACCCGTGGTCAGTGACGATAAGGAGATCATTAAAAATCTTTTTGCGTTTGTCTTTGGGGTCGAGTTTGATTGAGATAAAGGTTTCCATGGCAAGAACGTAATCTTGATTTTTGAGCATGATGCCGCGGACACCCATGGTGTCGCGGGCAGTGGAGCGAACATCAGTTTCAGGGAAACGGATGGATTTACCTTCGTGAGTAGTGAGGAGGATGTGATCTGAACCAGAGGTTTGTTTGACCCAAACGAGCTCATCGTTGGAGTTGAGTTTGATGGCGATAAGGCCGTTGCTTTTGATGTTGGTAAATTGCTTGAGACTGGTGCGTTTGACTAAGCCTTTTCTGGTAGTAAAGAAGAGGTATTGCTCTCCGAGTTCGCTGATTTTTTCAGGGACGGCAAGAATGGTTTGAATTTTTTCATCTGGGGTGATGTTGATGAGGTTGACGATAGCTTGGCCTTTGGCGATGCGACTACCTTCGGGGACATCCCAAACTCGAATCTGGTGAACTCGGCCATGGTTGGTGAAAACAAGAAGGTGGTCGTGAGTGCTGGCGGAGATGAGGAGGTGCATTTCGTCTTCTTCTTTTTTGGTCATGCCGGAGACTCCTTTACCGCCGCGACGTTGGGAACGGAAAGTGGAGAAGGGCATGCGTTTGATGTAACCGGTTTGGGTGAGGGTGACAATAGTCTCTTCTTTGGTGATTAGGTCTTCATCGCTAAATTCATCGACGGCGTTTTTATGAACGATGGTACGACGTTTGTCGCCAAAAGTTTGAACGACGGTTTTAAGCTCTTCGACAAGATGGTTGAGAATTTTATCGGGGTGGGTGATGAGATTAAGGAGAGAGTCGATAATTTTCATCAATTGGTCGTATTCTTCCTGAATTTTTTGGCGTTCGAGGGCGGCGAGTTTGCGTAATTGCATATCGAGGATGGCCTGGGTTTGGATTTCGGTAAAGCCGAATTTTTCCATTAAATTGGTTTTGGCTTTTTCGGAATCAGGACTCTTTTTGATGGTGGCGATAATTTCGTCAATGTGATCTAAAGCTTTGAGTAAACCTTCGAGAATGTGAGCGCGGGCGCGGGCGCTCTTGAGTTCAAATTGGGAGCGACGGACGGTGACGAGTTGGCGGTGACGGACGTATTCGTTGAGGATTTGTTTGAGGGTCATTAGTCGGGGATGAAGATCGGAAGAAAGGGCGACGAAGTTGGCAGGGAAGGAGGTTTGGAGCTCGGTGTGTTTGTAGAGATTGTTGAGAACTTTTTTAGGAACGGCGTCTT
>CAYIUD010000095.1:0-3000 GCA_964366265.1 uncultured Pseudomonadales bacterium
TCTGGAATGATATTATGCGCCGTGTTCTTCGTGATCAAAAAGATCATTTTCCCACCCGCCCTAAAGGCGTTATTGACTCCCAAATTTGCACTCTCACCGGCCTACTTCCTACCCCAGAAACTCCTTGCGACACCAGAAACGAACTTTTTATCAAAGACCACCTCCCTCTCCCCAACACTTCTACCAGAAAACAAATCTGGATCAGACGCGACAACAACCAACCCCTCCTTCCTGGTGATAATACTGTTGATCTCAACCTTGAAGAACACACTGTCGCCTCCGATCCCTTCACCCGAGAATTCTGTCTCGACTGCGCTTACCCTCAAGAAACCAAACCTAACCCCAATAATCCCAATGAACAAATTTCCACCGGCAAAATCTCCTACCCAGAGTTCACCATCAATTTTGACCTTTTCAACCTCAATCGACCCAAAGCCAACACTTGGTCTAACTAATATCCCCATGGAACTTTCTCGACTTCCCCAGAACCAATCACCAACCATCAAGAAACGTCACTTCGGCCCCCTTATTCTCATTTTCTCCTCCCTCATCTTTTTTTTCACCTCTGGTCTCCTTTTTTTTCTCTCCTCCCAACCAACTCCCCTTCTTTCCCCCACAGTTGAACTCCTCAATCCCGTCGCCCAATTTTTGGGAATTAGTCCCAAACAACCCAACAAAATCATTTTTGGCTTTCTCCCCTTTTGGAACATGGATCAAGCCGACAACCTCCGTTATCATCTCCTCACCCACCTTGCTTACTTTGGTCTAGACTACAATCCCGACGGCACCATCCAAACCATTACCGATGATCGCACCACCGAACCGGGCTGGAACAAACTCAGTTCCCAAATCGCCAGTCAAATTTTCCGCTCTGCTAAATCCTCCAACGGCAAAACCGTCATCGTCATGCGTGCCATGACCCAAGGCCTCATCGAATCTCTCGTCAACAATTCCAAAAGTCGCGCCAAACTCATTGACTCCACTATGGAAATTTTCGAAACAAAAAACTTCGACGGGATCAACATTGATTTTGAATACATTGGTACTCCGGACCAACGCACCAAAAATAATTTCTCCATTCTCGTTGGAGATCTCAGTTCAACTTGTAAACAACGCCATCCAGGCTGTGAAATCAGTATTGATGTTTTTGCCGATTCTGCCACCAAAGACCGGCTCTGGGATTACACCCAAATTACTTCTCACCTCGACTACATCATCATTATGGCCTATGATTTTTTCCGCTCATCCTCAACTCAAGCCGGACCCATCGCTCCCCTCCGCGGCGTTTGTGCCAAAAATCAACCATCCCTTCCAACTTGTCTGGAACACGATGTCGCTCAAACCATCGCTGATTTCACCAAAATCATTCCTGCCGAAAAACTCATCCTTGGCGTCCCCTACTATGGTTATGAATGGCAAACCACCGATTCCAAATTCCTAAGCAATACCTATCAAGATTCCGGCTCAACCGCCACCTACAAACGGATTCGCGAACTTCTCGAATCCAACCAACAACCAAATAGTAAGATCCTCGGCCTTCAAACTAATTGGAATGACACCACTCTAACTCCCTGGATTACTTATCAAGAAAATGGCAAAACTCAACAAATTCACTACGAAGATGAACGTTCCCTTAGTCTCAAATATGACCTTGTCAACCAAAGTAATCTCGGCGGCATCGCCATCTGGGCTTTGGGTTACGACGGCAACTGGCCCCAACTCTGGCAACTCCTCCAACGAAAATTCACCCGCTAATTCTTTTTCTTCTTCCCTCCACCCTCTAAGCTTGCTAAAATTGTCTAAATGAGCCAATCCGGACAGGAACAGCAAAAAAATCAGCATCGATTCATTTTTGAACTTAAATTCAGTCATCTCTTCAATTCTCTAAACAATCTTCAAAGCACTCAAAACAACAAACAGCGCTCTATCAAATCAAACCCTATAAATCGAGCCATTTTATTTCTCAATCTTATTGGTCGCCCTTTCTTTCTCCTTCTCATCTTCCTCATTACCGTCGCCACCACCACTCTCTCCTTCTCTCAAAACCTAATCCGCCTCTTCCCACAACTCTCCTCCCTAACCCCCATTCCTTTTGACAAGATCAATAAAATCATCCAATCAATCTTGTCACCCCGCATTTGCGCCCCTTCGACACAAAGCCGCAGTCTTTGGGAGAAGGTAAGCTCAGTGCGGTGGCCTCATTTTCATATTAATCCCATTATTCCCTTCCTTCTCATTCTCATTTTTTCTCTTACTTCAGGCTATTACTGGATTCTTAAGGACCTTCCCTCCCCCCGCAAACTTTCCTCCTATCAACCTGAGCTTGCTACCCAAATTTTTGATCGACACGGACAACTTCTATACAAAATTTTTGCCAACGAAAAAAGAACCTTGGTCAATCTTGATTCCATCCCTATCTACACTCGTCAAGCCACCATCGCCATCGAAGATAAACACTTCTACCAACATCAAGGACTCTCTTTCACCGGCATCGCCCGCGCTATCAAAAGAAATCTTACTTCCGAAGAGCTTCAAGGCGGCTCAACTATCACTCAACAACTCGTCAAAAATACTCTCCTAACCAGAGAAAAAACTTTCACCCGAAAAATCAAAGAAATTATCCTCGCCATCCACACTGAACTCATTTTTGACAAAGACGAAATTCTTTCCATGTACTTCAACCAAGTTGGTTATGGCGGACCCGCCTATGGCATTCAAGAAGCCGCCCAACAATATTTTAGTAAGAATGTTTCCGAATTAAGCCTCGCCGAAAGCGCTCTTTTAGCCGGCCTTCCTCAATCTCCCACCAAGTACTCTCCTTTCGGCGCTCACCCTGAACTAGCCAAACAACGCCAACTCCAAGTTCTCGAACGAATGGCTGAAGATGGTTATATTACCCAAAACCAAGCCGATAAAGCCGCCAGTCTTCCGCTCCATTACGCCTCACCCGAGAATAGCATCCTTGCTCCCCACTTCGTCATGTATATCAAAGACCTCCTC
>CAYIUD010000096.1:0-2978 GCA_964366265.1 uncultured Pseudomonadales bacterium
AAAGTAAATGCCAAAGCGCAGGAATATACCCCGTTACTTTTCAAGGTTAGCTCCAAAGGCACTCCTGCTTTTACTGTAAAAGTATTCGGATAATAACCACTATTTAATATCTCCAATGTCATTTTCTGTACCCCATTCACCGTCTTTACCGTTACCGTTTGTTTAGTTTCTCCCCCTATTGGTGTTACCATCACGTACCAAAATTTTTGTGCCGTCAACGGAAAGTTAAGTACTGTCAACACCCCATTAATCGAATACAACGCCATAAATATTAGTCCCACTGCCGCTACTCGCAAAAACCACTTGTTCCACGCTTCCGACATTTTCGCCGTCGCTACTCCTAAAATTGCAAACAAAGGCGACGTCCCCAAAACAAAGGAAAACATCACCAACGCTCCTGCTATCGGACTGCCACTATTGATTGCCAGCACCTCCATCGCTTGAGTTATTCCACACGGCACAAATATTGTCATCGCTCCCAACACCGCCGGCGCAAATATTGCCTGACTTTGAGCCGAATTTTTAATCCACTTCCTTACGAATCTAGGCGGTTGAAATACCACATAACGAAAAATTGGATGCACCTCCAGCAAATTCATTGCCGTCGCCAGCATAAACAATGCCGTAAACATCTGAAATCCCAACCTCACTTCCACACTCAAAGTCAACACACTCCCCAACATTCCTAGCAAAAATCCAAACAAAACATGAGTAATCAGTTTTGTTGTCAAAAACATTCCCACCGGCAACCAATCCAACCGGTCAAATTGAGCAAATGACTGTCTTTTGTGGCCGGTTCCCTCCAACTCTTCTTCTTTTTGATTCGCAATCACACTCGCCAACAACCCCCCTTGCATCGCCAAACAAGACAAACCTCCAGTCGTCAACCCAGTCAAAAAAATTACCCAATAGTTCATATCATATGAGAATAATTAAACATCGCTCATCAAGCAAGTCCTTATAACTTAACTTGTTTCAATCGTAATGAATTCGTGATCACCGACACCGATGAGAAGGCCATCGCCGCCGACGCTATAATCGGAGACAGTAATAAACCCGTGATCGGATAAAGTACCCCCGCCGCCACCGGAATCAAGACCGAATTATAAGCAAACGCCCAAAACAAATTCTGTTTAATAACCCCCAATGTCTGTCGCGACAATCTCACTGCCTGGGGAATCGAGCTCAACCGGCTATTCATCAACACCACCCCCGCACTCTCCATTGCGATATCCGTCCCTGCTCCCATGGCAATCCCCACATCTGCTGCCGCCACCGCCGGTGCATCATTGATCCCGTCCCCCACCATTGCCACTAATTTTTTTTCTCCTTGTAATTTTTCTTGTAGTTCCTTTACCTTCGCCGCCTTATCTTGTGGTTGCACCTCCGCCAACACGTTCTCAATCCCCACTTGAGTGGCAATTGCCTTTGCCGTCAACTCATTATCTCCAGTCAGCATGTAAACTGCCAACCCCATCCTGTGCATTTTTTGCACTGCTTCTTTTGAATCATCCTTTAACGTATCTGCCACTGCGATCAATCCTAATATTTTTTCATTACTCACCACCAAAACCGTCTTTCCTTGTCCCTGCAATTTGGCAATTTTTTCTTTCTCATCAGTTTTAAGTTTTTCTTTAACATGACTTGGACTACTCACCATGATCTTTTTTCCCCTTACTTTACCCACCACTCCCGCTCCGGTAATCGACCTAAATTCTTTCGGCTCACTCAATCCTATCTTCTTGCTCTTAGCATAGACCACAATCGCCCGTCCCAACGGATGTTCAGAATGTAGTTCCACACTTCCCGCCAATCGGATAATTTCTGAACTTGCAACTTGCAACTTGGGACTTGGAATTATATCCGTCACTTCCGGTTCCCCCTTCGTCAATGTCCCCGTTTTGTCTAAAATAATCGCTTTGACTTTGTGCAACAACTCCAACGCCTCCGCATCTTTAATCAAGATTCCATTCTCCGCCCCCTTACCCGTCCCCACCATCACTGCTGTCGGTGTCGCCAAACCTAGGGCACACGGACAAGCGATAATTAACACCGTTACTGCCGCCACGAGAGCACTAATAAAAGCCGGCGCCGGCGCTAAAATAAACCAGGTCACAAAAGTAACCACCGCGATCATCAACACCACCGGCACAAAAATCCCACTAATCTCGTCCGCTAATTTCTGAATCGGCGCCTTTGATCCTTGTGCCTCCGCTACCAAACGCACAATTTGTGACAATAATGTATCTGCTCCAACCTTGGTTGCCTTAAAGGTCAGACTACCTGATTTATTAATCGTCGCCCCAATCACCTGATCTCCTTTTTTCTTCTCTACCGGCAATGACTCTCCTGTCACCATTGATTCGTCCACCGCACTCATTCCTTCTATTACCATCCCATCCACTGGCACCTTCTCTCCTGGTCTTACCATCAAAACATCACCTTTCACCACTTGATCAATCGCTATCTCCACATACTCTTTCCCTCGCTTTACTCTCGCTGTCTTCGCCTGAAGTCCCATCAACTTCTTGATTGCCTCACTTGCCTGACCTTTTGCTCTTGCTTCCAAAAATTTACCCAACATAATCAAAACAATGATTACCGCCGCCACTTCATAGTAAACATGTGGCTCCAATCCCGCTCTTTCAAAAATTCCTGGAGCAAATGTCGCCACCACCGAAGTTAGATATGCCGCCAAAGTCCCCACCGCAATCAATGTATCCATATTGGCCAATCGATGCTTAAATGCTTTCCACGCCGAAGTTACATACTGTCCTCCAATCCAAAACTGCACCGGTGTCGCCAACAAAAACGAAATCAAATTAACTGTCTCCGCCGACATGCCCGTGAATATTCCCAAGACCATTCTCATCGACAAAATCATCAACACCGCCGCCAAAAAACCACCCACTATCAATTTCTTTTTTTTATCTTCCAAATCTTTATTTTTCTCTTGTGTCTGACTGCTTACCTCTTCA
>CAYIUD010000097.1:0-2962 GCA_964366265.1 uncultured Pseudomonadales bacterium
AGGACATCTCTGCTCCGCCCATTTTAATTTTCCCCTACACCGACCACACAACCACTCCTCCCATTTTCCACACCCCACACACCTTATTGGAAACAACCAATCCCACAAGTTCATATCAGGTGTTTATTTCTAAAAGCAAATCCAGAATTTGTTTTCAAATATCTCTCAAATTTAATTGCCTTACTTTTATTTTCAAATGCGGCATAAAATACCAAGTCTATAGACTTAGAACCTTTCGTTCTACCCACCAACCTTTTTTCATGCGCCTCAATTCTTTGTTTTAGATTACTTGAAAAACCAACATAAAACTTACCATTCGACAACTTCAAAACATATGTATAAAACACACCCCAATTCTATCAACTGTCCCACTTCGTCCAATCGGACTACGTTAGGGACACTCTTCACTACACTGTCATCACTTGTCAAAACTCAAAACCAAAAGTGGCCGTGCCACCTCGTAGCTCAATTTGAAAAATTGAGCGAAGAGTGGAAGCGGTGGGAATTGAACCCACGTCCGCAACTGTTCTTCAATCAACCTCTACAAGCTTAGTTTGTCTTTTTTACTTTGATAACAACCAACAAACAGGTCTTATTACCAAAGGTTAACCATTTTCTTAAAGTCTAGGATAGTCAACCCCCAGGCTAGCAGCTTGAGTAAGTTCCACCTCCAGGTTTGCCCCAAGCATCTCCCCTGAAAATGTCTTAAGCAGCGTACGCGTAAGCGTAATCTGCATTAGAAGTGCCTCCGAAAACGGAGTCACTGGCTGAGATGATTTTATCCTCAGTTGTTTTTTGAACCAATTTTACGAGTATAGTCCGCCTCGGCTTGCCATTGTCAAAGTTCAACCACGTCGAAGCCTTTCGCCCCCAACAAGGCTAATATAGCACAAATACCCCTAAAAATCAAGAAAAAGACCGCTGAATCAAGCTCGCAACTCCTTAAACCAGTTCACAATCTCCGTCAGTTCCACTCCCACCACTCCCATACCCGAAGCCTTAATTACCAACTGTGCCGTAAACACATCAAATTCTGCCTCATCCAAACCATGAACCATTGATTTTAACGATTTCTGCAACTCCACTCTCGACTCAAACACCCCTAAACCAGAACCCCACTCAAAACCTCTCACACAATCAGGTACTACCTTATTCCAAAATTTTTCAACCGGGGTCAGATCATTCAATTTAACCTCCTTTTTTTAACGAGTCGCTCTATCTCTCGGGTAACCTCTCGCTTCTTCAATTCTTCCCTCTTCTCGTACTTCTTTTTACCCCGAACCAGAGCCAACTCAAGTTTTACTAAACCACCCTTATTATAGCACTTCAACGGCACCAAGGTCAAACCTTTTTGAGCCACCCTTTCAGCAATCTCCTCTATTTCTTTCCTCTTCAACAACAATTTTCTCCGCCTTATTGGATCATAATTCTCATCCCCCGAATATTCGTAAGGGCTAATCTGCATTCCGACAAGCCAGATTTCTGGCTTAGAGTCCTTTATGGCTTTATGCAAAATAGGACCAACATCTCCCATCACTACCGCCCGTGATCCCGTCAACGAAACTGCCCCTTTTTTTGCACTCTTCACCTCTGCTCCCGTCAGCACCATCCCCGCTTCCCACGATTCCAACACCTCATAATCTGATAAGGCTCTCTTATTCACCACTTTCATAACCCTATTTTACCAGGCCAAAATCGACCACACTTGACAAAAGCAAAAATTATAGGTTACAATAACCCCCTAGCACAGTTAAAGGAGTTCAAAAATGCTCAAGATTGGTACCGTCGAAGAAAACCTAAACGGCCTGCTGGCCATCATCGTCTTTGTTGTTGCTGTGGGACTCCTCAAATGGATTGTCCCTGCTATATTTTTTGTCTACAAAACCGGACGCATTCTTGTTTTCGGTTTCAAAGAGGAGTTTCAGGACAACAACAGCACTTTTTTGTATCTGGCCAGTGCCATTGTGGTTTTCGCCGCCGCCGCCATGCACACCCTGGTTCTCTACGCCAACTCCTAACTTCACTTAGCAGGCTCGCCCTTTCGGCAGCCTGCTTTTTTTGTTTATTCCAAACCTACCACCCACAACTCACTCCCTTTTACCCCCACCAACCTCTTTCTTTCCTCATCCACCTCCATGTCTGTCATCCTCGAAAAGTCATCCCAAACCAGCTTCCGCAAATAATTACCCGTTTCTCTCTCAAACTCAATCACTCCTAACTCCTTGTCCCACACCCAAACCCGGTTCATTTTTTCACTCACCATCACCCGCTCTGGCATCTTCCACTCCTCCACTCCTTTCAACTGATAATCAGTCACCGAACCTTGGCTTAACCTCAACACCTTTCCCGTCCTCTCCAACAACCACAAATCCCCGTCAATCGCCATGTCCATCACTTGCCCAGTGTTCACCTCCGCCCCTGCCTGCAAAAATCTCCGTCTTTTTCCAGTTGCCGATTCTGCTCCGGGGAATTTAAATACATCCTCGTCTGCCACCAGGTAGACATTTCGCCCATATCCCTCAATTAACCTTCCTTTCACTCCTTCCAAATCCAAACTCTGAATTTCCTCCCCATCCAACCCCACTACCTTTATTTCTTTTTCTTTCAACACCAACACCCCGACCTTGTTACCAACCACCATCTCTGCCCCAGCCATTATTTCTCCTCCTACCACCACCTCTCCACTTTTATCCTCCAATTTCACCCGCAACACCACCCTCTCGTCATCCCCCCAAACCAACAGTCCTTGTTCACTCACGTCAATTCTTTCCGCCTTAATTCCCCCTTTAAAAATTCCCACATCCAACCATCTTTCCCCCTCAACTTTCCTCTCCCCACTCACTTCCAACCAAACCTCCTCGGTCTTTTTGACCACCAATCCCAACACATAACTCATTTACCCCTCCTTAAACCTGTTTGCCTGATAAACAATTTTTTTTCTTGATTCCCGCACCAAACTTCA
>CAYIUD010000098.1:0-2958 GCA_964366265.1 uncultured Pseudomonadales bacterium
CAGACAAATTTGAAATCATGATGGGACCCTGGAACAACCACCTCAATCATCCCGCCATCCAAACCATCGGCTACCTTTTCTTTACCCTTACCCTTATTGGCCTTTTTTACTCCCTCAAACGCAAACTTCCTTACACCCTCCCTCTCACTTTCATCTTTCTTCTCTCCCTTTTCTTTCTCATTAATCTCAACCCTCCCACCCAATCCATCTTCCAATTCCTTCAAAACCACTTCCCTTTGCTTCGTCAGTTCTTCCGTTCCGTCTTTACCAAGTGGTCCCTTCCTGCCGCCTTGTCTTACTCACTCTTTTTCTCTGTTGGTGTCGTCTTTCTCCTCGACCTCTTCTCCTTTCTTCATTCTCACCTCACCACCTGGCTTACCTCTTTCACCTTAGGTCTCATGCTCCTGCTTTTTTCCTCTCCCATGTTCCAAGGCCACCTCATCTATCCCGCCATGCGTCAAAACATCCCTTCGGCCTACTTCCAACTCTTTGAGTTTATGAAATCCCAAGACCCAAACACCCGCCTCATGAATCTCCCTCAACCATCTCTCTGGGGCTGGCAATTCTACCACTGGCCGTGTCCCTCCGGAGCTTCATGCGAAGGGGGAGGCTATCGTGGCTCTGGCTTCCTCTGGTATGGCCTTGAACAACCCATCATGGATCGCGCCTTTGATGTTTGGTCCTCAGCTTCTGAAAATTATTACCAAGAACTACAAACCGCCATCTATTCCCAAAATCTCACTCAACTAGAAAACCTTCTCGAGAAATACCAAATCAACTGGATCCTGGTTGATAAATCAATCATCATTCCTGCTTCCACCGATCAAACTGCCCTCTATCTCCCCCAAATCCAATCCCTCCTCGAAAACAGTGCCAAGATCAAACACCTTCAAGATTTTGACCATCTTAGCCTCTATCAAACCAATCTTAAAACTCAACCAGAAAATTTCTTCAACACCAAGTCTTTCTCTCCTCAATCCCTACCAACCACCATCCCTAATTACAACAAAATTGACTTTCCCATCATCGACACTCCCAATCAAAACCGTTCCACCACCAAAACCGAAAGCAAAAACTGTGATCTCTTCAACTCCACCATTTTCACCAAAACCATCTCCTCCGAAAAAATCACCTACACGGCCACCAACGCTAATACTTGCGACCATTTTCTTTATCCCGAACTATCTCACTCCCTCGGCTACCAATTTACCATCGAACACCAAAATCAAACTGGTTCCCCCTTGCTCGCCTGCCTGGAATCCTATACCAGCCACACTTGTCTCATTTACCAATACCTTTCTCTCTCCCCTGACTGGCACGCCGACACTCTCATCCTCCCTCCCATGAGTCCTAATGATTTCGGTTACACCCTTCACCTCTACAATTATTCCATTGGCCAAGTTCAAACCCAAAACTCCTGGCGCCAGATTGAAGTCAAACCTCTCTCACCAAACAGTTTCAATCTAACTACCACCCCCAACACCCAACCTTATACCCAAATCATCACCTCCTCCAAGCGCACCTACTCTCTCTACCTTGTTTCTGTTAACTCTCCCCAAGCCAACTCCCTCATCACCCTCAACCAAACCTTTGACCCGGGCTGGAAGGCTTACAGCCTTCCTTCCTCAATCACCAAGCTACCAACTTGGATGCTCTACCCCATTTCTTCTATGCTTGTTCCTCTACCCCAAACCAATCACTTTCAAATCAATGACTGGGCCAACGGTTGGCTCCTTCCCCAAGGCAAGGCCAATCTCTTGATAGTCTATCAACCTCAACTCTTGCAATATCTTGGCTTCGCTTTACTTGGTCTGATCCCCCTCATCTATTTTCTCCATCCCAACCGCAAAAATTAAACCACTGCCACTTCCAACCCCTTAATTCGCTTCTCGTGATTATCGAGCACTCCCGCTTGATGATCCGTCACCACTGTCAATTTTCTATCCATCCGGTCAACTTTTCCATGAAGTTCATCAACTTGCTCTTCAAGTCCACCAACCTGTTCTTTAAGTTCACCAACCTGTTTCTCAAGTCCCCCCACCCGTTTCTCAACTCCACCAACCTGTTCTTTAAGTTCACCAATTTGTTCCGTATTCACGATGATCATTTCTCGATGATCTTTTAGTTCTTGTTTTATCTCATTCAGCACCGGCATTACCACCTGATTCAATCCACCCACAAACATACCCTCAAAAGTGTCTTTAACCCACTCTTTATCTCCCTTAGTCAATGCCATACTCCCACTATACCAAACAAAAAACCTCAAAAGCGGGTTGGTGACTGCCTGCCCAACGAATCACCAAACCCCTTTTGAGGTTTTTAATATGTTCCAAGTTGACAGCGATTTTCCAGAATGCTACTCTCTCCTCAGATTCGTGCCACCTGTCCTGGCACAGTCTGCAATGGAAGAGCATTACTATTCGAGTTAGGCTACGGTAGTAATGCTTTTCTCGTTTCTAGAAAAATTAACCACAAAGAGCTATTTTTCTCGAGCCTTTCACTGATGCACCGCAGTATAGCAGTCTATGTCAATCCAGTCAACCTGTAGTAAATTATTACCATTAAATCCCCTTATCCTATAAATAAAATTGCTGTTATTTCAAGGCTAAATTTCACCATCAAACACCCAAAAAATCCTTTGTGGAAAACTAAATAATCCTCTCGCCCATTCCGCTATCGTTATATCCAGACGATAACGCGCTAGCAGTTATCGGCGCCAGATATAAGAGGAAGCGCAGGCTATTCATTGCAATAACTTCGTTATTGCAAGTCTGCCGAGCAAGCTCTTATACTACCCCCATGCCTAAACCAAAAACTTCCCTTTTTCTTTGTTCTTCCTGCGGCAATGAATTCACCAAATGGTCCGGCCAATGTCCTGCTTGCAAAAACTGGAATTCCCTCACCCAAATCAATCTCCAATCTCTCACTCCACCCCAAGACACCAGTCGAGCCAAACCC
>CAYIUD010000099.1:0-2957 GCA_964366265.1 uncultured Pseudomonadales bacterium
ATCTATTTCCTCCTCGGTGGCCTCAACTGGATCACCGCTGGTGGCGATCAAGCTAAGGTTGACAAGGCTAAAAAACAACTCACCGATGCCGCTATTGGCCTCGTTGTTGTTGTTATTACTTTCTTTATTGTCGGTATTGTTGGCACTGTTCTCGGTCTCAACATTCTCAACCCCGCCGCCATACTTTTTAAACCTTAAACCATGTTTATCAAATCCGCCTACGCCGCCATCACCAATCCAGCCCTCACTGGCATCGCTGGCACCAACCCTGGAGCTGGTTTTGCTTTCTATGTCGGCCAACTCTGGAAAACAGGCATAGTCGTCGGTGGTCTCGCTTTTCTTGTATATACCGTCATGGGTGGCATTAACTGGGTCACTGCGGGTGGTGATCCTAAAAAAGTCGAAATTGCCCAGAAACACATCACCAATGGCATCACTGGTCTTGTTGTCCTCGTTGGTTCATATGCCGTCATCGCCTTTATGCAATCAATTCTGGGCATTAACATTCTTAATATCGATTGGACCTTCGGCAATTAATTGCCATAGATAATATAAATTTATGCAATCAAACATTGATAACCAAGTTACTGGTTTTTTCCGTTTTACTGACCTAGGTTCTCTCGTTAGTGCCATGGTTTCTGCCGTTATCGTCGTTGCTGCTCTCGCTTCTCTTCTCTATCTCATCCAAGGTGGTCTCAATTGGATTACCTCCGGTGGTGACAAAGGCAAACTCGAAACCGCCCAAAAACACATCACCAATGCCATCATCGGTCTCGTTATCATTGTCGCCTCGTTCGCCATCTTCCTCACCGTCAAATCCTTCTTAGGTCTCGATCAAGCCATTACTACTCCCTGATTGACATCTGTCTTTCAAACTCTCTATAATCAACTTAATTAGTTATTAATTATAAAACCAATGAAATTCCTAGATCTTATTGTCAAACCAATTTACGCTATAACTAGTGGTGGTAGTGGTGGTAGCAGTGATGGCACCACCATCGACATCGGTACTCCCGAAAACACCATTAGCAGTCTTGGTAACCTTATTTCCGGTTTGGTCACCGCCTCTATTATCGTTGGTGCTCTTACTGCTTTTCTTTATCTCATCCTTGGTGGTTTCCAATGGATTACTTCCGGTGGTGACAAAGGCAAAACTGAAGAAGCCCAGAAAAAGATCACCAACGCCGTCATTGGTCTGGTCATTGTTGCCGCCGCCTACGCCATCATCTCTGTTGTTGTCACTTTCCTTGGCATTGGTAGCATTGACGCTCTCGTCATCCCTGCCATCAAAAAATAAACTTCAAAACAGTTTAACTTAAAAAAACCTTCTCGATGAGAAGGTTTTTTGTACTACAAACCCGTTTATTGGTGTATCATCAGCCTATATGCCCCTCTTTCGACAACTCATTCTTACCATTTTTCTCCTCACTCTCTTTCTTGCTCCCCAACCTGTTTACGCCCAAGGGAGAGGTCGTGACGGCAATAGTAGTGGAATCACTTGCGATGAAAGCGTCCTGGGTGTCGCCACCATCCAAAGCATTAGGTGTATTCTCATCCGCCTTCTAAACTTTCTTCCCCCCATCATTATTCTTGGTGCCATCATTATGATTATCCTAGGCGGTGCCAAAATGATCACCGGCGCTGACGATCCCAAGGCTTACGCCTCTGCTAAACAAACCATCACCTATGCCGTTATCGGCCTCATCGGCATCGCTGGCGCCTGGATCATCCTCCTCCTCATCCAAGCTTTCACTGGCGCCAATGTCACTGAGCTCAATACTCTCACCGCCCCTTAAGCCGCCCTCACCTCACCGCCTCAAACTTGTATAATCATCTTCATGAAACGCGCCCTGCTCTTCCTCTTCATTTTCCTCTTTTACCTTTCCCTCATTTCCACCAAACCCGTCCGCGCCATCGATATTGGAGACATTATTGACGCTATCATTCCTGGCGGGGACGACGAAAACAATGATTGTGACTACGACGGCAACCCCACTCGCCCTGGAGGCACCTGCAAATCCCGCAGCCCTTACGTCAATAGTAATTTTGACGAATATACCATTCAATGCTCTGCCACTCCCAAAATCTCCATCGTCGGCAAATCTTGTGGCAGTCGCCCTCCCACCGTTGATTTCAACGGTGACGGCAATACCTATCTCCCCGCTAGTCTTCTCACCAATTTCGCTGACGTCGAACTCGGCGGCCTCGGTCCCAACCAAGAAAGTTGGAGCAAAAATCCTCCCGACGCTCTCGCCCGCGTCTATCCCTACAACGGTCTTGCTGACAAACCTATCAAAATTACCCCCACCACTCCTCGAGAAGCTTTTCGCACCTGGTGGCGTCTCTTCACCATCCGTCAACAAATCTCCGCCAAGGCCGAATTTTTACACCGCTTTGACATCCAAAAACCCGTTCCTATTTTCGACTCCAAACTTCCCTACTTTTCCCCTTCTGGAAAAAAAGATCCAGACTCTCCCGAAGCAGCCGCCTCAACCTCTTTAAGCCAGGATATCGACGATTTTCTCAATGCTGGTGCTGTCGGCTACCTCGTCTGGCAATATTCCGGCAACCGCTGGAACAGTCCTCTAGGCAACGACGAGTTCTCTTTCTGGAAAGATGATGGTGATGGCCCCAACACCACCTGCGGTATTCTCAAAGCCGCCGCTATCAGCCATTCTGGCAAATTTATCGGTGTCAATATGTGGGACATTGCCGCCCACGCCGACCAAGCTCCCGATCACTTCAGTTGGCTCAAAGAACACTGTGGTGTTTCTGTTGTTCGCATTTTTGCTTACGCCAATGCTGGTAACGACAGTGGTATTGATACTGTTATCGCCGCCGCCGCTTCCAGCGGCATCCAACTCATCCTCACCATCGGTGACTACTCCAATGGTGGTGGTGGTATGCCCGCCGCCGCCCCCGTCGGCTGGTATCAATCTGGCTTTCGTGATGAATAT
>CAYIUD010000100.1:0-2891 GCA_964366265.1 uncultured Pseudomonadales bacterium
GGGTGATGAAAATTTCCTGACCGTCATTGAGGAGCAGGCGATATTCAACTGAAGGTGAAGTGAGGGTAACACCGAGACCAAAATCGAGTTCAAGACGGTCACGAAAGATGTCAGCATGGAGCAGACCTAAGAAACCGACTTGCAGACCGTGACCAAGAGAGGGAGAACTGGTAGGAGTGATAGAGAGAGCGGCATCGTGAAGCTTGATTTTGTCAACAGCAGTGAGCATGGCTTTGTATTGGCTATTATCGGAAGGATAGACTTCGAGAAAGACATTGGGTTTGATCTGACGATATCCAGGTAAGGGGATGGGGTGAGCATTAAAGGTGGTAAGGGTATCCCCAACTTGAACTTTGTGGATGTCTTTTAGGCCAGTAGCAATAAAACCAACTTGACCGGTTTTTAGTTCGGAGGTGGCGGTCATGCCCGGGGTAAAAATGCCGATTTCCTGAGGGACAAAAGATTGCTGGGTTTGGAGGAGAGTGAGTTTGGTTGAGGTTAGAAGAGAACCGTCGATGACACGGACGAAAGCAACGACGCCAAGGTGGGGATGATAGACCGAGTTAAAGACTAGGGCGCGTAGTGGTTGCTCAACTGAGCCGGAAGGAGCAGGGATTTGATCAATAATGTTTTGGAAAAGCTCGGCGACGCCGTGACCGGTCTTGGCAGAAACTTGAATAGGGGTGCTTCCGGGAAGCAGTTTTTGAATTGCTTTGGCGGTCTCTTCAACTTGGGCGGCAGGAAGATCGATTTTGTTGATGACGGGGATGAGTTTGAGATGTTGTTTTTTGGCGAGATTGAGGTTGCCGATGGTTTGGGCTTGGACACCTTGGGTGGCATCGACAAGAAGAAGGGCGCCTTCACAGGCGGCGAGACTGCGCTCGACCTCATAATTGAAGTCAATGTGGCCAGGGGTGTCAATTAAGTTCAGTTGATGATGACTAGGACCCAGTTCATAGTTTAGAGAAATAGGGGCGAGTTTAATGGTGATGCCGCGTTCTTTTTCAATTGGGTGACTGTCGAGGATTCGTTGCTGGTGATTGCGAGAGGCCTGGTGGGTGAATTCCATCAAACGATCAGTGAGGGTGGTTTTACCGTGGTCAATGTGGGCAATGACGGAGAAGTTACGAATTTGAGACTGAGACATGGTCGAATGATACCGCTAATAAGGAAGATCGGGGTTAATTGGTTGATAAAGAGGGGGGTTCAATGACTTCTTGGGAACGATCGAGGATTTTGTGCCAGTTACCGAAACGTTTGATAATGTGGATGACGGTTTTGAGCTCTTCGACTTTGAAGAGGGTGCAAAAGATAAAGTAAACTAGAAGGCCGACGGCGCTGGTAATGAGAGTGAGTACTATCAAAGGTAAAGTTCTGGTGGTATCAAAAATAAATTGGTCGAGAAGACGGAAGGGGATCCAAAGAGAGACGGTGGTAAAAATGGTGGCGACGATCATTTTGGAGGCAGGGAAATAAATATTGATGGAGCCGAGGCGACGTTGAATTAGGATAGCGAGGGCGAGAAAACCAAGGAGGTCGGTGATAACCAAAGCGGAGGCTAAGCCAAAGATGCCGAGTTTGAAGTAAAAAGAGAAGATGAGACTAAGTAATAGAGAAATAATGACGGTGGTGAGGCTGATATAAAAAGGGGTTTTGGTATCTTCGAGGGCATAAAAAGCACGGTCGAGAATTTGGCGGGAAGCCTCGGGAACGATAGCCAGGGAAAAGACAGCTAAAACTTTAGCAGTGAGAAGAGTGGCTGACCAGGGGAAATTGTTGGCACCAAAAATTAGGCGAATGATGGGAATTCTGAGGATGAGAAGGAGAGAGCTAGCCGGCAAAGCAAAAAAGAAGATTTGGAGGAGAGTATGGCCGAGGGTTTTTTTGAATTGATCAAGATCGTGGGCTTGGGAGGAAAGACGAGGGAAGGAGGCTTGGCCGAGAGAGACGCCAAAAAGGGTAATAGGGAGGATATAGAGTTGGCGGGCAAAACTAAACATAGAAAGAGAACCAGCGATGAGGTTTGAGGCAATGGTGACAGCAATCCAGTGTTCAGCTTGACTGGCACCAAGGGCGAGAGTGCGGGGAATCATGAGATGGCGGATGGATTTGACTCCCGGGTGATTAGGAAGAAGGAGGGGTTGATAACGAAAACCAAGATGAAAACTCAAAGGAAGCTGAACAAGCATGTGAAGGAGGGAACCAAGAACGACACCGACGGCGGCACCATAAATACCAATTATTGGAGTAAGAAAAACAATGCCTAGGATAATACCGAGATTGTAGAAAAGAGGGGCGAGGGCGGGAACGAGAAAACGATGATGAGACTGAATGATGCCAGTGAGAAAAGTGGAGATGGTAAAAAAGAATTGACTGATGAGCATGATCCGCATGAGATTGGCCATCAGGCGAGCTTGGGGATCGGAGAAACCAGTGATGAAGCGGGTAATTGGCAAGGAGAAGATGGCGATAATGAGAGTGGTGGTGGTGAGAATGAGAAGAATGGAGTTGAGAGTGGCATTGGCAAGTTCGTTGGCTTGTTTGGTACCTTGGCCAAGATATTTGTTGTAAATGGGGATGAAAGCGGCAGAGAGGGCGCCGATGACCAGTAGTTGAAAAATGGTGTCAGGAAGGACAAAGGCGGCAAAGTAAACGTCGAGATCTGATTCCAGGCCCCCAAAAAAATGAGCGGCAAGAAGACGATTGCGGACGAGGCCTAAAAAAGCAGAGGCGGCATAAGAGGCGGCAATAATGAAGGCGGCAGAAAGGATGGAGTCGCTTTGCCGAGAGAGGAGTTGTTTGGAGTTTTGGATGAGAGTTTTGACCATAAAAGGGTTGGTTGTAATTATAAACTGCGAAAAGCCAGGAACCAAGGAGGAACTTGGGGAAAA
>CAYIUD010000101.1:0-2884 GCA_964366265.1 uncultured Pseudomonadales bacterium
GGCTTCCATTTCGGCAATACTGCGGCGAAGTTGGTCTAAAGTTCCTTTGACTTCGACAGGGTAAATGAACATGGAGACATCAACGCTGTAGTCAAAGTTGATCAAAGGTGAGAGCCAGTTGGCAGAGACGTAACGAGGGTAACCAGCGACGAAAAGAGAACGGAAGTAGGTGGGGCCAATTTTGATATGGGAGAAATCAATTTCGATCGAAGGTGGGGCGATGATGTCTTGAATGCTAACCTCACCTGATTGAGATCCGGGAAGAGTTTTTTGAGGCGGTGAGGTTGGAGCAGGTTGGTTTTGAGCTGGAGTTTGGGAAGGGGCGGGAGTTTTTTTTAGGAAAGGCAGGAGAGGCATAAAAGAGTTTCTAGTTATTAGTTTCTAGTTGTTAGTATAACGGAGGGGGAGGTTTAGTACGAGGAGACAGGCGGGGCTGGAGTGGTTTGAGGAACTGGAAATGAGGCTGTTATTGGGGTGACTGGTTGAGGTGTTCCGGGCTGAGTTGTAAGAGGAGTGGTTGCGTTAGGTGTGGGGAGTGGGGCTGGTTGAGGTGTGGTAGAGGTAGGAGCCACACTGGCAACTGGTGTAGCCAGGCGGGTAGGTGGAGTGATCGGTTGGAGTGAAGAGGTTGATTGGACGACGGGGGTTTCGTAATCGGCAGGGAGGGTAATGTACTGTTCAACACCTTCGGCGGAGGGATTATAGGTGCGATAGAAGAGGGTGACGATTTCCTGAGTGGTAAGTTGTTTGACTTGAAGGCCAAGACGGGCAAATTGGCGGATTAAGTGATCACGGCGGGGATAAAGTTCTTGTTTGGCTCGGGCGAGGATATAATCGGTTTCTTGGGATGGTTTTTGGGGGGATTTGGCGAGGGGGTTGAGGTTGCTACCAAATTGACTAACACCAAGATAATTGTAAGGAATAACGACGTAGAACTTTTTTTCAAGAACGTTGTTGGTTTTGACAAGACTTCTGACGAAACTACGGTATTTGATGATTTGCTCTTTTAGTTTTTGGGAAGCAGTTTCCTGAAGTCGGTTGTCGAGGAGTTCGAGATAGGAGGTAATATCTTTTTTGAAGGAGCGAATGAGGATTTGGATGGGGAAAGAAAGAGAGTTGAGGAGTCCGGCATAGGAAAAGATGATGGCGTCTTGTTCTTCTTCGGAAAGAAGACCAAAGTTGATGGCGGAAATTTGGAGAATAATAGCACTGGAGCCGTCTTTGAGAACAATCATGTGATCCTTGATGGTATAAATGTCGAGATGTTCCTGGGTGGTGGCTTTGATAGCTTTGTCAGACATAGTAGTTAGTTATTGGTGTTTGGTATTAATTTTATTGATTATCCTGTCGCTTGTAATCTGATTGGTGGAGTGATTTTACCTTCTAGTTTGAGATCGAAGCGGGGAAAAGTGTGTCCTTCTTTGTCGGCAGTAATTTGATAAAGATCGTTTTCTAAGGGTTTGGCGAAGAGAAATTGGCCAAGCTTGTTGCTTTTGGTAGCTCTAATGGTTTGACCGTTTTTAAGGATTTCAATAATGGTGGAATCGAGAATTTTGCCTTGATTGTCTAAAGTCATGCCGACAATGATGTTAGGGATAGTGGGGGTGTGGGGAATGGGGAGATTGGTGGAGAAAGAGGCAGTTAGACCTGGTTGGGTTGGAGGGGTAATTGAGGCAGAAGGGGCGGTGAGGTTGACGGCTTCGGTGTTAGAGATGATGGTGGTAGATGCTTGGTGATTTTGTCTTTCGATGGAAATAGGGGTGGATTGAGGGATGCTAGAGACCCCTGATGAAGGACGTTGAATTGGGGAGATGTTGGTGATTGGTTCTGATTGTTGGGTGAGTTGAGGCAGACTGGTTATTGGGGCGATTGGTGTCTCAATTTTGAGAGTGGATGGTTGTGGAGGTGTAGTGATGGTGGGAGTCACGCCGGTAGCTGAGGTAATTGGATGAGTGGTCGAAGTTGTACCAGGTTGAGGAGAAGAGATTGTGTTAGTGACTGGTGTAGCTGGGTGAGTAGGCGAGTTGTTTGGGGAAGCAGGGGTGGTGGGGGTTTGGTTTTGGGTTGAAGGGGTGGCTGAGAGGGGTTTTTGCCAAGTATAGATGGTGGGGGCATAAATGGAGCGAATGAAAGCAAGGATCCATTGGTCTAGAGGGCGACCTTGAACCGGTAGGAAGGCAATGGCGGCACCAGTACCAGCAGAGAGGGCAATGAGAGGCCATTTGAAGAAAAAAGGGAGAGGGGTGGCGTAGAAGATGAAGCCAATAACGACGCCAGTGGTGAGTTGGAGAAACTGCTTTAAGGTCATGTCGCCGACCAAACGGAATTGGTAGGAAGTGATGTTTTGGGGGATGGGGTGTTGTTGGACGGGCATAGAATCAGTGATCAGCTTTCAGAGCCTAGATCTCGGTTAAGAGCTAGGTGGTTGAAAATATTGTGGCTAGGGATAGTATAGCGTAGAGGAAAGTTTTTAGTGGTAGTGAACAGTGATATTGAGAATTTCGATAGCTTTTTTGTCATCTCGCCAGATAAAAATGACTCTAATTTTGTGATCAAGGCGAAAGCTCCAGATGTTTAAAGATTTTGGTTCGAGAAGTTCGGTATTAAGGCTGGGATGAAAAGGATTTTGTTCGAAAAGCTTAATTGATTTTTGAAGCTTGCTGACAGAATTAAGTTTTTGAGCTTTTTTGAGAGTTTTAAAGTTTATTGGTAAGACGCTGGTCATTTGGTGAAATAATCACTGTTGTCCAAACCCTCTTTAAGGTCACCTAAAAACTCTTTGGAATATAGTTTGGTTGAAGTCAAACCTTTAATAACCTCAGTTTTGAAGGTGACGGGTGGAGAAGAGAAGGGCGATGGTTGGGCTTGTTTGAGGAAATGAGGT
>CAYIUD010000102.1:0-2874 GCA_964366265.1 uncultured Pseudomonadales bacterium
CTTTTAACTGTCTGATTCGGCACTACGTTAATCTTCGATAAATGGGCATAAAGGGTCACATAACCATTCCCGTGATTAATCATCACCCGATTCCCATAACCCCAGTTATCCGGCCAACCCGCCACTATTACCGTCCCCGCATCCGCCGCCAGAATCGACCCTCCGTCATGATTAGCGATATCAATCCCTCTATGCCACGGCCTCCACGGCTGAGTAATTCTTCCCGCCGCCGGCCAAATCCAACTTCCGGTCGCCGATACTACTCCTGCGTTCGGTGTTAACACTCTGGCCAAACTTGATGTTGGCGACCAAGGCGCCTCCTTCGGTATCACTCCATCAGGCACCACTACTGCTTGACCAATTGCTAACGCAAATGTCTCATCATTTGTAAATGTATTAAACGGATAATCAACAATTGATTGCGCATCAGACTCATATTTCTTCGCAATTGAATAAATCGTCTCTCCACTTTTAACCGTATGTACTAATCCCGTCACTGGCGGTATTTTAATTTTTTGTTTCGGCTTAATACTATCAACCGAACTCACCTCCTCATTTGCCCATCTGATCGTATCCATGCTCACCCCAAACTTCCCTGCAATTGAACTCAAAGTATCTCCCTCCTGAACTTCATACTCAATCACCTCTGCTCTTGGTTTATCCGACTCAATTGTCACCGGACTTACTGCCACACTTACCCCCAAAACCGATCCTCCCACCCCCTCCTCACCTGCTTCAACCGTTTCTATTTCTGCTCCCAACCTAGCCGCAAAAGACCGCTGTGTCGCTTGTGACCGATCATCTGCCGCCCCAGCTAACAACGTTGGCCCTACTGTTACTGCCCCAAACATCAATGCCACCATTCCGACATGAACAAACACCCCGGCATATTTTCCTCGCTGGGCATACATCCGTCCCACTAACAATCCTTTAACTCCCTCAAAACCACCAAACCAACGCAAAAAATGACTCTGCAAATAATTTCCCAAACAACCACAAAACAAAACAAACTCACCCACTAAACTTTCCCTCCAGGCAAATCTCCATCTGAACCGCACCGCTCCCCAACGTTTCATATCTGTCCATTCTATCACCCTCAATCAAACCGACTCACCCAAGATTTACCGATCTTTCAGCGAAACCAAGAACTCTTTGTTTGTTTTTGTCTTTTTCAACCGATCAATCATCACTTGCGTTCTTTCGTCAGCATTTAACATATCCAGCATCCGCCTCATCAAGATCACACTTTGATACTCATCATTGCCAAACAGCAGATCTTCCCGTCGCGTTCCGGAAACCATTACATCCACCGCCGGATAAATCCTTCTCTCCGCCAGCCTCCGGTCTAACACTAGTTCCATATTGCCAGTTCCCTTGAATTCCTCATAAATCAAATCATCCATCCTCGAACCAGTGTCCACCAGGGCTGTTCCAATGATTGTCAATGATCCACCTTTTTCCATATTCCGAGCCGCCCCAAAAAAGCGCTTCGGTGGATGCAAAGCCGCCGGATCAAATCCTCCGGACAAAGTTCTCCCCGAAGTCGGCATCGCCAAGTTATAAGCTCTGGCTAATCGAGTGATCGAATCCAACAAAATTACTACATCTTCTCCGACCTCTACCAATCTCCGCGCTCGGTCCAAAGCCATCTCTGCCACCAAAACCTGATCTTCAGGTTTCTCGTCAAAGTTACTCGCCGCCGTTTCTCCTATTCTTTTATTTTTCTTAGTTACCGCCTCGATATGTCGCGAAATATCCGTCACCTCTTCAGGACGCTCCCCAATCAACACCGCCATCAAATGGACATTGGGGTGATTCATCGCCAAACCTGTCGCCATTTCCTTAATCACCGTTGTCTTACCCGCTTTTGGCGGTGAGACAATCATTCCTCGCTGTCCCTTACCAATCGGTGCCACCAAATCAATTAGCCTTGTACTCAACGGTTCTCTTCCTGTTTCCAAAACCAGTTTTTCATTGGGATGAATTGGTGTCAATCGGTCAAATTTTGGCCGTGCCGACAACTCCCGCAAACTATTCGATCCATTCACTTCCATTATCTTCGTCAACATCCAATACCGTTCACTACTATTTTTAGGCTCTCTTGCCAAACCAATAATTTCGTCTCCCTCACGCAAACCCAAGGTTCTTACCTGAATTCCCGCAATATAGGCATCAGTCTCCATGGATTTAAAACCAGTTCTAATCACTCCATGTCCATCCGATCCTTCAATATCCAAGATTCCTTTAATCTCTTGAACTTTTGCATTATCAGTACTCTCAGTCTTTATCTGTGGATTCATAAAAAAACTCCTAAAAAATTAATTAATAAAACTACCTTAAAAAGTCAGCGATCTAATACTAGGAAAAACTTCATTACCACTCAAATTTCAGAAACAATATAGTTGGTCACCCAAACTGGGGTCATTATGAAATCTTCTCACTCTTTTGTCAAATAGATAGATAAATACTTGTAAAGCAAAAAGATTACGCAAATCATGAAAAGCATGGTTCTCGCTTTAGCGAGATTTTCAGATTGAGTTACAGGCTGGATTCGCCGCTGGCGAATAACAGCCGGTTTTTGCGACAAGTATTTATCAAAAGATCTTTTAACGATTGGAAAGACGAAACGCGTATCGGCTGAGTAAAGCAAAGTGTCCTGTCCTCACTCCGCCTCAACCCATCTCGTCTTCTCAATCGTCAAGTACCCTATATTATACCCAAACAGCCATCACTGTCAACCCTAGCTAGTAACTAAACCCCAGGAACTATAAACTAAACTGTATGTACCACACCGTCTTCACTCCCTTTCATTACAAAACCAGCAAAGGCATCCGCAACTTCTTCGTTGGCGCCGGTGTTACTCTGTGGCTAGGT
>CAYIUD010000103.1:0-2855 GCA_964366265.1 uncultured Pseudomonadales bacterium
CGGTAAAGCGTTATGAGGAGGAAGTACCATATTACAGCGTGCGGCATCTTATTAAGCCCGGTATCTCTGGTTGGGCCCAGCTTTACGGCGAACATGCACACCATGGAGCCGATGTGTCTAAAACCAAAAACAAGCTCTCCTACGACCTCTATTACATCAAAAACCGTTCCCTGATGCTCGACTTGAAAATCGCCCTTAAAACCCTCAAAGTCCTCCTCTCAAGAAGCGGTGTTTAAATATCCACAGCTGGGTTTCCTAAGGTCTCCCCTTAGGAAACCCTTATGCTATCATACATAAATGACAATAAGAAAGGAGCCGTTTGTAGTGGGTGAGTTTTATCATCTGTATAATCGAGGTAATAGTAAGCAAGACATTTTTCTTAATGATAAGGATAGAGATAGATTTGTGAAGATGCTCTATCTTTGCAATTCAACAAAAAACATAAAATTCAAAGAACATATTGTCGATAGAAAAATTGATGCATGGGATTTTGATACTGAAGAACCAATTGTCTCGATTGGAGCATGGGTACTTATGCCAAATCATTTTCATATCTACATCACGCCATACCCAAAAGAAGGTCTTGAAGAAACACTGAAAGAAAAAGCCATCCCGCTATTTATGAGCAAGCTCTGCACGGCTTATTCCATGTATTTTAATAAAAAATATCAAAGAACTGGTAAATTATTCGAAGGAGCATTTAAATCTGTTCGGGTCAGAAGTGATCAACAAGCCAAATATGTTTTTTCCTATATACATTTGAATCCTGTGAAGTTGATTGACCCGCAATGGAAGGAGAGGGGTTTAAAAAATATCAAGAAAACTTTGGATTTTTTAAATGGATATTATTGGAGCAGTTATCATGATCATCGCAACAAAAACCGACTCGAGAATCAAATACTATCTCTCAGTCAATTCCCAGAGTGTTTTGGTACTCCGGATATCTTCGACAAAGAGATATTCGAATGGCTTCATTACAACGACGATTTTCCTAAGGCCTCCCCTTAGGAAACCCTTATACTGGGCCGTAAAATTGCCTTGAAAACCCTCAAAGTCCTCCTTTCCCGCAGCGGCGCTTGACAAAATAGCTGGATGTGTAAAATGTTAAATGGAGGTAGATATGTTGAGACAACGAGATGACTGGGAGAATCTCTCAAATGAAGAGAAGCTTGTATTACTGGCAGTAGCTCATGAAATTCCAAATGTAAATGGTTTTCAAGTTAAGGACCTAGATGTGATGGAAATCTCAGGCCTTCGTCCTGGCAGTTTTTGGCCTGTGATTTGGCATCTACAACACAAAGGACTGCTTGAAGTTGAAGAACCTGATAACATGTCTTGCAAACTTCTAAATCTTGCTGGAGAAGCAACCGTTTTGAATCGTAAAATGATTCCACCCGATGCCATTCTTAGACGAGTTTTCCCTTAATTGTTTTCTGGGAAAATACTGACCCGCGCGCTTTGGCTCGGGTCAGTTTTGTTTTTGTTTTTCGCCCCCCTCTTGTTGTAAGAGAGAGGTTTAGGGTATTGTTATTTGCAAAAAGTTAAAAAATCTATATTCTTGAATTATAAACTTAAATCAATGCAGAAGTATCGTTTTTGGGCGGTTATATTGGTGTTTGTAAGCGCGGTGGCGGGCTATTGGCTTTGGAATAGTCAGAAGAGCGGAGAAAATAAATTCAAGTTGGGACTTGATTTGTCGGGCGGAACGCACTTGGTTTATCGAGCCGACACTTCCAAAGTAATTGATGGTGATATTTCCGGCGCCATGAATTCTCTCAAAGACACAATTGAAAGAAGAGTCAATTTGTTTGGTGTTTCAGAACCATTAGTTCAAGTTGAAAAATCCGGTATTGGCGGAGTGGGGGAGAATCGCCTAATTGTGGAATTGCCCGGGGTGACTGATGTCAATGAAGCCATTAAGCAGATCGGCAAAACCCCTTCTCTTGAATTTAAACTTTTACAAAAAGGAGTTGACCTCGGCTCGCTTTCCGGCACCGACACCAAACCGAATGATGTATTTGTTGAAACAGGTCTTAATGGCACCATGCTTTCTAAAGCAGTCGTTCAATTTGACCCAAATTTTCCAACCAAAGCTCTGGTCGGTTTGAATTTTAATGACCAAGGCAAAGAATTATTTGCCCAAATTACAAAAGAACATATAAGCGAAGTGATGGGCATTTTTCTTGACGGACAACTTATTGAAGCGCCTTCTATTCGAGAAGAAATAACCGGCGGTCAAGCGGTCATTACTGGTGATTTTACTCCCGAGCAAGCCCGCCAAGTGGTGCGTGACTTGAATTACGGCGCCCTGCCACTCCCCATCGAGCTCATTAGCACCCAGTCAATTGGCGCCTCTCTTGGTGAGAGAGTGGTTACCGCTTCTCTAAAGGCCGGTCTCTACGCTTTTGTGGTTGTGGGACTCTTTCTAATTCTTTGGTATCGTTTTTTTGGAGCGGTCGCCGTTTTGGCTTTGGTAATCTATACTGTTATTAATCTCGCTCTCTTCAAACTAATTCCTGTCACCCTCACCGCCGCCGGTATCGCCGGCTTTATTCTGTCAATTGGTATGGCGGTTGACGCTAATATCCTTATTTTTGAACGCACCAAAGAAGAATTGAAAAGGGGTAAAAACAAGAACGACGCGCTGAAGGAAGGTTTTCATCGCGCTTGGAGCTCCATTCGCGACTCGAACCTCTCGAGTATTATCACCGCCGTCATTCTCTATTATCTCGCCTCTACTCCCGTCATCAAGGGCTTTGCTTTGGTCTTTCTTATTGGTGTTTTGGTCTCTATGTTTTCTGCTATTACCGCCTCAAGAACCATTTTATTCGCTATTAGTCGCAATGAAGATAAAA
>CAYIUD010000104.1:0-2788 GCA_964366265.1 uncultured Pseudomonadales bacterium
GGTGATTGATGGGGGAAGTTTGCAGGTGATTGAGGTTGGGTCAATTCCCTTGGGGGCGGTGGTGACGCCGAATGTGAAAGAGTTTGAGATGTTGTTTGGGGAAAAGATTAACTGGAAAGATTTGGATAGGGTGATTGAAAAAGTGGAGAGAAAGGCAGATAAATATGGATGTGTGGTGGTGTTGAAAGGGCCGGTGACGGTGGTGAGTAATGGGAAAAAGACTTGGTTAGTTGAGGGAGGAAGTCCAGGTTTGACCAAGGGAGGGACGGGAGACATTGTGGCGGGATTGACGACGGCGTTGATGGCCAAGAATCCGGTGATGTTGGCGGCCGGAGCGGCGAATTTTTTGGTAAAAAAAGCGGCAGAAGAGTTGGAAAAAGAACGGGGAACAATGTTTAACGCGGATGATGTGGCGGAAATGGTGCCGAGGATGTGGAGAAGGTATGGAAGTTAGGATTCTTTGGTTTCGTGTTCGGGATGAGAGAGAGTGAATTGGGCTTGGAGACGGGTGAGCTTTATTGTTGACGTGTCAACAATAAAGACTTATAATAGTTGCTGTCGACGAAAGGAGGTTCAATTGGTACCAGTTACAGTAGTCGATAGTGAACGACTGGTGGAATTGGCGGTTGGTGCAGACTCGTTCTTTTCTCAGTTTGCTACTGAGCTCGTTAGGATTAATGAGAATAGTTGCAATGGGGATTGTACGTATGATTCTGACAATGTCGGAAGTCTGACTGACCACGAATCCACTTAGTTCACTCTCTTTACCAAATACCCTGTCCATTCGGGACAGGGTATTTTATAGCACAATCAAAGTTTAGGAGGTAGTGATGTTGGTAGTTATAACACTAAGTCGTGATGATAATATGCACACGGTTATTCAGTACGTGAATAAGCCAGTTGTAAGAATAGATTGGGATAGGGATGACATGTCTGACATGTCATTTTCGTATCAAGATGGCAACTTTGTTACTCGTATTGTTGGTGTTGATCCTTTGGACATTACTGCGGTATGGTTCCGGATTGCCTATCTTTCGTATTTCCAGCCGGCGAATGAACCCTTTTGGTTGTTTAATCGCTTGTCGCGAGAAGAAATGATCAGGATGATGTTTTCTGAATTAGGCCATGCAAATTGGGTTTCAAATCCCTTTAAGATGCAGTTGGCAGAAAACAAAATCTTACAAATGCGGATTGCTTCAGAAGTTGGATTTGAGATGCCTAAGACGTTGATTACTGGTTCTGCAGATGAAGCTGAAGAATTCAGGGCATCAGTTGGAAATATGGTTGTCAAACCATTGGTTCATCAAGCAGTCAAGGTTGATGAGAAGTTGTATGGCATGTATACGGCTCGTGTTACCCCGTCTCAGAAGGTTAAATTTGATCTTCTTTCTGGTAGTCCTGCAATATTTCAGGAGGAGATTGATCGTCAGTTTGATATTAGAACTATCGTGGTTGGTGATCGAGTTTTCTCTCTCGAAATCTATCAGATTGGGGAATCTGTTGGTGGAGTTGATTATCGTAAAGCTAAACCTAAAGATCTGATTTACAAACCTCATTATCTTCCTCTTAATTTGGAAGAAAAATGTGTGAAGTTGGTGAAGCAATTGGGTTTGCAGTATGGAGCTTTGGATTTTCTTTTGGGGAAAGACAATAGCTATTATTTCCTGGAAAATAACCCGTCTGGGGCATGGAAATATGTTGCAGACTATGGAGATCATCCAATTCAGCAGGCGTTTGCTGATCTGTTCAATAAAGTGAGGCTGGTGTAAACCAGTCTCATCTTATAAAATTGCTCTTATGCAAGAAAATATTGAACAAATCAAATCAAAAATAACTGAGATTTTTAATAAGGATCAGGAAATTAGAAAAAATCCAAAGAGTTCTTTAGACGAGATCAGGGCCTATGAGAATGAGTTCACGCAATATTTAAAAAAAGTAGTTGATAAATATGGTTGGTTGACAATATCAAAATTTGGTAAGGATGTTTCGTATCAAGTAGGTATTCTTGTTACTCATACACAAGACAAAAAATTTGCTCAAAAATGTTTGAGACTGATGGAAGAAAATATTGATGATATTGATAAAACCAATTTTGCTATTGTTTATGACAAGGTGATGATTTCTGCAGGTAAACTGCAAAAGTATGGTACAAAACTGAAATCTTATTTCAAAGATAATGGGGAGGTTGTAACTGAGGTGATGCCGTTGGAGAATCCTGAGAAAGTTGAGGAGTTTAGGAGACAAGTTGGATTACCTCCGCTTGAAGAGTATATTAGAAATTCTGAAAAATTGTTTTTGCAGATATCAGGGCCGAGGAAGTAATAAATTACCCATACCCTTTGTTTTGGTGATGATTTGGCCTATTTGGTTTCGTGTTCGGGATGAGAAAGAGTGAATTGGGCTTGAAGGCGGCTGAGTTGGAGGGTGACGAGGACGGCAATGGTGGTGATGGCAGTGGCATAAATAAGGAGAGAGATGATACCGGAACCTTGGGGGAAGTAAGGTTTGATATAGACCTCGACGGTTTCTTTGATGACTTCGTTCCAAGCAAGGGCGGCGACTAAACCAAAGCCAGAAGTGGCGAGAGTGAGCATTTGATTGACAACGGCATGGGGGAGTTCTTTGTAGGAAGCGGGGGGAGTGATTTTTTTGGACATGAGGAGATTATAGATGATTTCAATAGAGTTACTTTTTCCTGCAGTTTTTGCGTGATAAGATTAAGCTGTGTTTACACCCAAATATACAATCACTAATAAGCTGGTAAAGCTGGTGGGTTCGATTGAGGCGG
>CAYIUD010000105.1:0-2761 GCA_964366265.1 uncultured Pseudomonadales bacterium
AGATTGAGCGAAGGGGGCAAATGTAATCAAGGGAGGCTAGTGGATGGTAGAATATAGGGGCCTGGGCGACTAGCTCAATGGCAGAGCGTCAAGCTTATACCTTGATGGTTCCAGGTTCGAGCCCTGGGTCGCCCACTATGATAAAAAAAAAGAAAACAATAGATAAAGTGTTGGTTTTGGGAGATTCGCCACTGAATGATGATTGGTGGTCAGAGGAAAAAGATGAGGATTTGGTAGAAGGAGTGGATGGGTTGACGGATGAAGGAGAGACAATGATGATCTCGGGTGAGATGGGAGTGGGAAGTGATAAACATCCAGTAACAATTAAGATTGTGGATGAAATAACGGGGATGGAAATGGAGATGAGCCACGTTAAGAATGCTCTGTTAGTAGTAGAGGATGAGAGGAGATCGACAAGTGGTTGGTTATCGATGGTGATAGGGGATGTGAATAGGGTAGGAGAGGTATTGCGTTTTATAGCAAAGGCAACGGTTGAGGAATTGCGAAAAATTGGAGGACGAAAAAGATCGGTTGATTGACAGATTAAAGCTCTTCGAGTTTGGGTTTGTCTTTGGAATTGTTTTCCTTGGTGAATTCGAGATATTTTTCGGTTGTAGCGCTACGTTTGTGGCCGACCAATTTACTGACATCAACCAGGGGAGTGCCAGAGGTGAGCTGGTGAGCAATGAAGGTGTGGCGCAAGTCGTTGACCTTGGCGGCTTCGATACCGGCGATGCGGAAGTAGCGGTCGATGGAACTGCGGATGTTTCTGACTAAGAAAGGGTTACCATTTTTGGTAATGAAAACGTTTTTGGTTTCAGTTTTGGGTCTTTCGGTGAGGTAAAGTTTGAGGGATTCTTTGGCTGAGGCGTTGAGAGGGATGACACGACTGGGATGAGACTCGTAGGCACGGATAGAAATTTTATTTTCTTCTAGGTCGAGATCCCCGATGTTAAGATTGGCAAGTTCGCCAATGCGCATACCGGTTTGAAGAAGGAGTTCAACAATGGCGCTGACTCTGATGTCGTCGCGGCAAGCATCACGAAGAGCTCGATATTCAATTCGACTAAGGATACGAGGTGGTTTTAGTTGATATTTGGGATGAGTGACTGAGGTCGCGGGGTTGGTTTCGATTTGTTTTTGGGTTTGGAGGTAGCGGAAAAAGGATTTAATCGAGTTGATTTTGCGGGAGATGGATTTGGCGGTGTAGTTTTTTTCGGCAAGAAAGTCTTTGAATTGATTAATGTCTTGAGTGTCAACTTGTTGAGGGTTGGTTTTGCCGGTTTTGGCCACGAATTCAAGCAATTGTTCGATGTCTTTGGTGTATGCTAAGATGGTTGCGGTGGCTCTGCCGGTACTTTCCAGGTGTTTTTGAAATTCGTTTTGGGCAGATTTGAAAGGATTAGATTGGTTCATGGTTATTTTTAGTTTATTTGACTATATCTTTCTAAAAAAGATTATCGGATAGTATGATAACACATCAGTTTCCCTGGTGTCAAGGTTTAAAGGATCATTTGGTATGGCTAATGATAGGTTGATAATATGGAAGGAAGGAAGCAGATAGTAAAAGTATTGTTGGTTTTGTTTTTTGGGTATTTGTGTTGGGTGCTGGGAAATAATTTTTGGGGGATGTATCAGGTGAGAGGAAGGATTTCTGAAGCTAAATTGGAGTTGACTGAAGCCAAACAGGAGAATGAAAGATTAGTGGAGAAAATGGGTGAGGTTGGTACTGATGAATTTAAAGAGCGAGAGGTGAGGAATAAATTGTCGAGGCAGTTGTCGGGTGAAACAGTGGTGATAGTACAGAATTCGGAGTTCAGAACTCAGAACTTGGAAGAAAACAAAAAGCGGGAATTGGCCAATTGGGAAAAATGGCTAAGTCTGTTTAAGTGATTTGGTTGCGGGCCCGGGGAGTTGAACTCCGGTTAAGAGAGATTATGAGCCTCTCAAGATACCGACCTTCCGCCCGCATGTCTAGAACCTGTTTCATAACCAGTTTCTATTACAAGTTTTTAGCCTTGTGGGGTGATTATATCATGGTTGGAGGCTGAAACCCTGCCGTGTCGGGCAGGCCTGCCTGCCGGCAGGCAGGCAGGATGGTAAAATACAGTAGTTTGGCAGGGTAGCTCAGTTGGTTAGAGCGTGGGATTCATAAACCCAAGGTCGCGAGTTCGATCCTCGCCCCTGCTACAATTCGATTATATGAAAATAAAACGAGTTTTGTCTGGCATCACCCCATCAGGAAGCGCCTTACATATAGGTAATTATTTTGGGGCAATCAAGCCTCAGCTTGAGCTTCAGGATAAGATTGAGGAGACTTTTTACTTTGTTGCGGATTTGCATGCGTTAACTACGGTTCAGAACAAAGATGGGTTGGAGAAAAATATTGAGAGTGTGATATTGGATTATTTGGCTTTGGGGCTTGATCCGGAAAAAAGTGTGTTTTTTAGGCAGTCGGACGTACCAGCACACAGCCAATTGGCGGTGGTGTTGGCGAATTATGTGTCCTATGGACAGGTGAAACGAATGCATGCTTTTAAGGACAAACTGCAAAAAGGGGTGAAGGTGGATTCGGTGAACATGGGACTATTTAACTATCCGATCCTGATGGCGGCGGATATTCTTTTGTACAAGCCGGATGGGGTGCCGGTGGGAGAGGACCAAAGGCAACACATTGAGATAACTAGAGATATGGCGGGGAATTTTAACCGAACTTATAGAAGAGAAGTGTTTCCTTTGCCTGAGCCGTTGATTTCGGAAG
>CAYIUD010000106.1:0-2720 GCA_964366265.1 uncultured Pseudomonadales bacterium
CTGCCTGCCGGCAGGCAGGTCTTGGGTGGTGGAGTGATTGGGTGAGTGTAATTTGTCCTGTAGTTTGCCTAATTTGGGTATTTCTGTTAAGATCTGGGCCAAGTTCTTTTAAGTTTAAGGAGGTGAGAAATGTCGGGCGGAGATGTTGATGGATTTTTGAGTCCGAGTGAGATGAAATTTGATTTTGTGATGGTTTATGAAAAGGATGATTTCTTGATGCGTTTGGCGTATTTTGCTGAAACTTGTGCCGATGTACCGGAAATTGTTCGTTTTTGTGAACAAAGGATTTGTTGGGCGGAAAGTCAACCTGAAGGTACCAAGTTTGGTTGGTGGGAAGATGAATTTAAGGTTCGTCGCCCCAGGGCAATAATTGAGATGGTGACTGAGGCCGATGACTGATTTTTGATCCCACACTTTAAGTAGGTGTGGGATTTTTTGTGGCTCTTGTGGTAGAATTGTGGTTGTTAAGTAATTAGGATTAAAAATTGGCTACTAAAAAAGCGAGTTCTGCCGCTTCTAAAAAAGAAGAGGTCACCAAGAAAAAGGACTCCAAAAAAACTTCCAGTAAGGTTGTGGGCAAACCAGAGTTTGTCGGCAAAGTGACGTCGATGGATGAGTTGTTGGCAAAAACTGGTTACAGTTTGAAGATTCCTAAACGAGGTGATGTGATTAAGGGTTTGGTGACTGAGGTCCATAAGAGAATGGTCTTGGTGGATGTCGGGGCTAAAACTGAAGGATTGGTAATTGATAAAGAAGCAGAGGCGGCGGCAGGTTTGATTGAGACGCTCAAACCGGGTGATGAGATTGAGGTATTTGTAAAGAATCCGGAAAATGATCAAGGACAGATTTTGTTGTCTCTGCGTCAAGCGGCGGATGACAAGCGTTGGGAGTTGTTTCAGGAGTGGTTGGAGACAAATAAAACAGTAGAGATTAAGGGTTTGGAGACAAACAAAGGTGGTTTGATTGTATTGGTGGATGGAATGCGTGGTTTTGTTCCGGCATCGCAATTCAGCCAGGAGTATTTGGGTCGGATGGATAAATTGGTTGATAAGAGCTTTAAGGCACAGGCGATTGAGGTTGATCGGGAACAGAATAGATTGATTTTTAGTGAGAAGGTGGTGTCTGAGGCAGGGGAGATCGCGAAGAAAGATCAGGCGTTGAAACACGTTAAGGTTGGTGATGTGCTTGAGGGGATTGTCAGCGGAATTATGCCGTTTGGAGTATTTGTGACAATCAGAATTGACATTGGTGAGAGCAATGATGAATCTGAGCAGGGCAAACTTGAAGGATTGATTCACATTAGTGAGATTTCTTGGGAAAAGGTTGATGATCCGAATAAACATTACAAGGTGGGTGATAAGGTTGAGGTGCAGGTAATTGGAATTGAGGAGGATACAGGGAAATTGAATTTGTCGGTGAAGAGATTGAAGAATGATCCGTGGAAAGAGATTGAGAAAGGATATGCGGAAGGAACTCAACATAAAGGTAAAGTGATTCGCCTGGCGCCGTTTGGAGTGTTTGTGAATTTTGAACCAGGGATTGATGGCTTGATCCATATTAGTAAGATGCCGGCAGGGAAAGAGTTTAAGGTGGGTGAGGAAGTTGATGTGTATGTAGAAATGTTGAACAAAAATGAGCGGAGAATGAGTTTGGGAATGGTGTTGACGGAAGTGCCGGTGGGATACAAATAATCAGTTATAAGATATAAGAGCTTAGCTCGGTTATAATAAGAATATGGCAAAGACAAAATTGATAATAAAGGATGACCAGATATTGGTTGATGCGGAAGTGATTTTTGCAGAGATTAAAAAGGCTAAGGGAGATTGGAAAAAAGTTGAGCAGGAAGTGATGGCGATGCTGGAAGCGTTTAGGGGTTAGATTTTGATATTTTTTAGGTGTTTGTCCTGAGGAGTGAAGAATTTTTTGAAGTTGAGAGTTTTGGCTTCTTTGAGACGTTTATCGAGGTAAGCGACGGGGCGAATCTCACCTAACAGCCCGAGTTCGCCAATAGCGATGGAGTCGGTTGGTAGGGAGAAGTCTTTGTAACTGCTGATAATACTAAGGGCAATGGCGAGGTCGGCGGCGGGATCAGTGAGTTTGAGACCGCCGGTGACGTTGACAAAAACATCTCGAGAGTTGAGTTTGAGGTTGAGGTGTTTGGTGAGGATGGCACAGATGAGCTGGAGTTTGGGGATGGGGATACCTTGAGCGATACGACGGGGAATGGCGAGTTCGGAGTGGACAGTAAGGGCTTGGATTTCGACAAGTAGAGGTCGAGTGCCTTCCATAATCAGAGATTTGGTGGAGCCAGGGGAACCCGCAGACTGGTCAGAAAGAAAGAGTTGGCCAGGGTTAGTAAGCTCGGTGAGTCCTTGGGAGGTCATTTGAAAAAGACCAGTTTCATCGGTGGGGCCAAAACGATTCTTGATGCCCCGTAAAAGCCTAAGGTCGTGGTGGCGATCACCTTCAAGTTGGAGAACGACATCGACCATGTGTTCCAGGAGTTTGGGGCCGGCAATAGCGCCTCCCTTGGTGACATGACCAACAAGAACAGTAGGAGTGGAAGTATTTTTGGCGAGGTGGATGAGAAGGTTGCTACAGGCTCGGATTTGGGAGACGGTGCCAGCAGTACCGGAGAGTGAGTCGGAGGCAATTGATTGAATTGAGTCGACGATGAGAAGAGTTGAAGGGTGAACTGTAAGATGGTTGATGATGGCTTC
>CAYIUD010000107.1:0-2714 GCA_964366265.1 uncultured Pseudomonadales bacterium
AATGTGGTGAGATAGTTACTAATTTTTTTTAAATATGGCAGAAATTGAACAAAAGAGAACTGGGAAAAATTTGTTACCCTGGTTGTTGGTGGTGGTTGCGGGAGTAGTGCTGTTAACAAGTTGGAATGTGATGTTTGACATCAAATTACAACCAAGTGAACGATTAGTGCGGATGATAGGAGTGCTTTATCCAACACCAACGCCAGCGCCGCTGCCGACGGCAGAAAACCTGGCGGTGGCAGTGATACCTGAAGGAGGTTATGAGGTAAAACTGAATTGGGGGGAGACGGGGAAAAAATTGGTGGCGGCGGGCGGAATTGAGATGGAGAAATTCTCAGAGAACTATACGGATAGTAATTATGAAGATGAGTTGGAGTTTTTGACGGGGACAAAAGAGGGGGGAATTAGAATTGATGCTAAAAATGCCTATTTTTGGGTGAATACGTTGTGGGCATTGGGTTTGACCCAAAAATCGGAAGTGTTGGATAAAGGAGTAATGGGGACGGAGTACCGAAAAGACTTGGGGAATTTTTCCTCGACAGCGGGGTGGACCCTGGGAGCAAGGGATGCAGTTAAACTATATAGTTCGGCAAAAATTATTGACCTGGATGAGAATGAAGAAAAAAGAGTGGCGGAGATTGCTGGTAATATTTATCGTCCATGTTGTGGTAATTCGGCGGCTTTTCCTGATTGCAATCACGGGATGGCGATCTTGGGTTTGGTGGAGTTGATGGTGGACCAGAGATTTAGTGATGAGGAGATTTATCGGGCGAGTTTGGCATTTAACGCTTATTGGTTTCCACAGACTTATGTTGACTTGGCTTACTATTTTCAAACCAGAGAGAATACCGGTTGGGACAGAGTAGATGCCAAAAGAGTGTTGGGAGCAGAATAAAGTTCTTCCCAAGGGTATTTGAACATAAAAGAAGAGATTGCGGCAGAGGCGCCGGTATTACAAAGGGGTAGTAGTAGTTGTGGCGCATAGAGAATGATGTATCAAATTTCAATCGTGGCGGCGTTTATCGCGGGAATGATTGCCTTGTTCGCGCCGTGTTGTATCACTTATTTACTACCGGCGTATTTGGGAAATATTTTTAAGGAAAAGAAAAAAGTATTATTTATGACATTAGTCTATTCCTTGGGAATTTTTGTGGTGATGATGCCGGTGGTCTTGGGGGCCAAGATATTGACGGATTTATTTTTTGATTTACACGATCAAACTTATCTATTTGGAGGATCCTTTATGTTATTGGTGGCGATGATTTCGTTTTTGGGGTTAAAATTGCCGATGCCTAAATTGGTGATGCGGGGGCAGGGAAAAACAGATGTGTTATCGACATTTACTTTGGGAATTTTTTCCGGGATTACCTCGGCTTGTTGTGCGCCGGTGTTGGTGGGAGTGATTGCCTTAAGTTCGCTTTCGCCAACGATTTTGCTGTCTTTAGGAGTGGGCTTTGCCTATGTTTTAGGAATGGTGACACCTTTGTATTTGGCGGCGATGTTTTTGGATAAAGGTAAGCTGTTGGAGAAACCAATTTTGAAAAAGAGGTTGGGAGTCTTAAGTCTGTTTGGAAAACAGTATGTGATTATGGTGTCCAACGTAGTGGCGGCGGGAGTGTTTGGAGTGGTGGGCTTGGCAATGATTTACCTGACTTTAAACGGAAGTCTGGCGGCGAGGAATGAAGAGGAGTTTATTAAATGGATGACTCAGTTGGTGTTTAAGTTGTCTGATCTGGTGGGTCGGATACCGTTTGTGGATTTGGTGGGGGTGATTGTCGGGGGATATTTGTTCTATAGACTGGTAAAAAAAGCGTTAGAATAGATTTAATTAGTGAGAAGGGGGGTGAGAAAAATGAAGTTAAATGAAATGGCTTTGGCGAAAGCGCACGCGATGGCGGGTGGAGTATTTTATGTGCTTTGCTGGTTATGGTCGGTAATGGCTCCCAAGACGTTGGCGGGAGTAGGAGTGTCCTGGGTTCACAGTTTGGATCTTTCTAGTCTGCCAGTGAGAACGCCGTCAATGGATACGGTAGTGTTTGGTTTTGTGACTTGGGTGGTGTTTGCGGCGGTTTGGGGTTACTTTATCGCTTGGACATATAATATGTCAGTGAAAAAGTGAGAGATAAGGCTGTGGACAGCAGCCTTAACTTAAGGATTGACACGAAAGTTTAAGAAGTATATATTCGAATTTGCGAATGTTTTTTGGTTTAATTATTTTAGATTTATTATGGATACAACAGAGCTGATGGTGTTAGGGGGTGGGGTGGGAATGATAGTCTTGATTTATTATTATTTTTTTGGACCAAAAGAGGAGGGAGGTGGGGAAGCAGTGAGGGAAGGAAAAACACAAGTGGCAATGGTGACGGTGGATGCGGCATATATTCCGGAGATAGTTAAGTTGAAAGTGGATGTGCCAGCGGAGATTACTTTTGATCGAAAAGATAAAGGTGATTGTACTGAGTGGGTGATTTTTGAAAAATTGCCGACTAAAGAGGGGAAAGAAATTAAGGCGAGACTGTCGGAAGGAGAGAGGACGACATTAAAATTTACGCCAACCAAATCAGGCGAATATGAATTTGTTTGCGGGATGGGAATGGTTCACGGAAAGTTGATTATTAAATGAAAATAACTCAAGTTGGGATCAAGGGAATGCATTGTGCTTCGTGTGCGGCAAACTTGGAAAGGGTGTTTAGGAAAGTTTCGGGGATAAAAGA
>CAYIUD010000108.1:0-2699 GCA_964366265.1 uncultured Pseudomonadales bacterium
TTATTTTGGGGAGGTAAATTAACTTTAGGGAGGGAAATTAGGTTGAGGAGTTAGTTCTGGATGATAGAAAATAAAAAATGGACATTGGTGATGGAAAATATTGCTGATTCAGGAAATAGGAGTGATAAGTCAGGTCTGGGGCAGGGTTGGTGGTTGAGGATGATGATTGTTTTGGGAGTGGGGGTGATTTTGTCGAGACTCTTTTTTTTACAGGTAGTGTTGGGAGAGGAACAAAAGATGGTGGCAGAAGGGAATCGTTTGGAAAGGGTAAGTTTGGTGGCAGATAGGGGAGCAGTTAGAGATAGAGCAGGGAGAGTGGTGGCCAGAAATATAATGAAGAATGGGAAAGTGGTGAGAGAGTATCCTTATGGTGAATTTTTGGCTCACGCAGTGGGTTATGTCGGGGAAGTGGAAGAACCAGAGTTGGAAGCTGATGAGAGCTTGAGTTTGGGAGAAGTGGTGGGGAAAATTGGGTTGGAGAAAAGTTTTGACAGGAAACTTCGAGGGATTAACGGTGAAGAATTAGTAGAAGTTGATGTTAAGGGACAGGTGGTGAGAGTGATGGGGGTTAAGGAAGCAATTCCTGGTCGAATACTAGATTTGAGTCTTGATGCGGAATTATCGAAAAAAATTGTGGAAGTGTTGGTAGAGAGGGAGAAAGAGAAAGGGCCAACCAAGGGAGCGGTGGTAGTGAGCAGGGTGGGGACGGGAAAATTGTTAGCGTTGGTGTCTTATCCAAGTTTTGATCCAAACTTGTTTTCTGGGCTTGAAAGCAAGGGACGGTATAGTTCGGTTGGAGAGGTGTTGGGTGATAAAGTGGGACAGCCGATGTTTGATCGGGTGGTGGGAGGATCTTATCCGCCGGGGTCGATTTTTAAATTGGTGACGGCAGTGTCAGGTTTGGAAGAAGGAAAGATCGATGTTAATACCAGAGTTTTGGATGAGGGGGAAATCAAATTGGAGAGTTATCGTTATGGTAACTGGTATTTTGACCAGTATGGAAAAACTGAGGGAGAATTGGGTTTGGTGAAGGCGATTGCCAGAAGTAATGACATTTTTTTTTACAAGGTTGGGGAATGGGTAGGAGTGGAAAAGTTGGGGAAGTGGGCGAAAAAACTTGGTTTGGGGCGAAAGACGGGAATTGGTCTGGGGGCTGAGGCAAGTGGGAGAGTGCCTGATCCGCTTTGGAAAGAGAAGTTGACGGGGGAGAGGTGGTTTTTGGGGAATACTTACCATATGGCGATTGGCCAGGGTGATTTGGAGATAACGCCTTTGCAGGGTAATTTGATGACAGCCGCAGTGGTGGTTGATAAATGGTGTGTTCCAAGTTTGATTAAGGATTTTCGGAATAGTTGTGTTAGCTTAGGGATTAAAAGAGAAAACCGAGAAATGATCGTGGAGGGAATGAGAGGGGCTTGTAGTGAAGGGGGAACAGGGTTCACATTTTTTGATTTCTTAGTACCGGTGGCTTGCAAGACGGGGACGGCTCAACATGGAGGTAAAGAAGACGAGCCGCATGCCTGGATCACAGCAATAGTTCCTAACTCTCAGTATCCAGAAGCTAGTTTGGAAGGTTATGAAAATGGGGTAGTAATTACGGTGTTGTTGGAGGCAGGTGGGGAGGGGAGTAAAGAGGCGGGGCCGGTGGCGATGGAGATAGCCAAGTACGTGGTTGAGCAGGGGATATAACCTATAGACTTGACAAAAGGGGATCTTAGGGGTATTATTTGGTTGTTCTTTGAGAGGGGGCAATCGTCTAAACAGTAAAGGACGCACTCCAACCGGAGTGAGATGCAGGTGCGAATCCTGTTTGACCCCAAAAACACCTCCGAAAAAACCGCTCGAATTCTTTCTGAACCGAAGGGTCTGATGGTTACCGTTTTGGTAAAAATCAGGCCGCAGGCCGAAAGCCTGTTGTTTTTTGAGAGCGAGGGTTTTTAGGACATTTTATTAAGTCCGTATTTGGTTTTTTGCTAAGAAAAATATTCTTTGCACTTAATTACCAAGTACGGACTTTTTTTGGTTAGACTAAGGTGGTGGACGATGATCAGGATGAAGTGAAATTGGTGTCGATTGAAGATGAAGGGTACCCGCCATTATTGCGAGAAGTAGTTGGCGCGCCGGTACTGTTGTATGTCAAAGGAGAGGTGACGACATTGTCGTTACCGGTGATGGCGGTGGTGGGAACAAGAAGAATGAGCAGAGAAGGTGAGAGAAAAACTGAAGCGGTGGTGAAAAAAATTTTGAGTGAAGGAATGGGGGTGGTTTCTGGTTTGGCTTATGGAGTGGATGCTAAGGCGCATCAGGTTTGTTTGGAGGAGGGAGGAAAAACAGTGGCGGTGATGGCTCATGGTTTGGATATGGTTTATCCGGAGAAGAATAAAGGTTTGGCGGAGAAAATAATTGAGTCGGGTGGAGTGTTGGCGAGTGAATTGCCCTTGGGGGTTGGACCAGAAAGATATTATTTTCCAATGAGAAATCGGTTGATAGTGGGGATGAGTTTGGGATTGGTGGTGGTAGAGTGTGAAGAAAATTCAGGGAGTATGACGAGTGTTAATCATGCGGCAGAAATGGGGAGGACGGTGTTTGCGGTGCCCGGGAGTCCGGGGACAGATTTGCTACTAGCGGAGGGGGTAAATGAGATGAGTGAGTTCTAAAACGAATCCGACCACCTGACATAAAATCAGGTGATGAAAAGA
>CAYIUD010000109.1:0-2638 GCA_964366265.1 uncultured Pseudomonadales bacterium
CATAAAGCCTGAGCCAGTCACGATAAATGCCATTGAGACAAAGGCCAGCTCGTTCAAGGTTGCAATCACTGGGTGGATGGGGGTTATTGTAGGTAATGGTGACAGTTTTAGTGACAGTTCCATCTGTTCCCAGATTGATTTCCTGTTCAACTGATTGGGTAATAAAAAGATTGCTTTTGGCGCCGGCGAAATTGGTGTCGTTGATATGAAGGTAATCGTTGTCTTCGGTTGGGAGGATGCGGCCGGCGGCGCTAAAAGCTTCGGCTGATTTTTGGGATTCTTCATTGAGAAAATAGAAGAGCAGGTGTTTTTGCTTGATAGAGTTAAGGCCAACATTAAGAAGTTGAGGCCAGGTTGATTTGGGAGAACCCATGGCGTTAGCAACAATCGAATGCATCAATGGTCCGAGAACGGCCTTGCGGTCCTCGCGGATATAGTTAGTGGGCCTGGTAGAGATGTTCTCCAGGGCATAAACAACCTGTGGACAATCACAACGAGGGTCATTTTCGGCGCTAAAGTTGCCCCAACCGCCGACACCGATGGGACCAAGAACTTTGAGTAATTCGACTGGTATCTGAGTGTCAATGGCGATAATGCCGTCAACCGGGCGAATGCTGGGAATTTCGAGATAGTGTTTATAAAATATATCCATACTGGTCTTGAAATCAGGGCTTAGGTTCATGTCGCGAAGATTCCAGTTGTTGACAAGGGGCAGATATTTTTTGATTGGTTCAGGAGCAGGAAGTTTGCGGTTCCAACGGGCATCAAGGTCATAGATATCGTAAGAATCAAGAGGAGTGATTTTGCCTTTATTAACTTTTATGTAAGCATAAGCAGTCATGAAACCACCAGTTGGTCTTAATTCGGCATCATTTTGAAATAGGATCATGTAAGTTTTTTCACTGTCTTGGCCTAAAAGTTTGGGAAGAAGGCTAATGAAGGGTTTAGCTTCGGTGAGAGCAATATAGCCAGCATCAAGAGTTTGTTGGAGCTTGATAATATTTGCTCTAATTGGCTTACCAGCAATTGTTGAAGGATAACGATTAGGGTCAATTTGAGCGATCTCTTCTTTGGATTTGGTTAAGTGACTGGAGACTTCGTCCAATTGAGGGGTGATGGCTTCGAGGGTTTGAACAAGAAAAAGAATTCTTTCTTCAGCAGACTGAACGTCAGGCTTGCTGGCATCGCCTTCGGCCTTGAAACCGAGTAAATCAGCATGGGGGGCAATAGCTTTGATGAGAGCCTCACCGGCATCAAGAGAATAGACTGCACCTTGGAAGCCGTGTTGTCCGTCTAGATAGTAATTTCGGACAAATGGAACAAATTTTAACCAAGAGAGGAGTTGATATTTGTTCTGGACTTGAAGAAGATGTTCTCTGGTGTTTTTGAGTTCAGATTGAGCACCAACCAAATCTTGACCTTGAATGGCGGAGGCGGTGTTACGAGCGGATTGGATAGTAAGTTTGGTGGGATTGATTAGAGCATAGATGGGATAAGCGATAGCGGTAAAGATAAGGAGGAGAAAGACCAGGATACCGAGGGTGATTTTTGCCGGGCGGCGGAATCTGAAACGAGAAGTAATCTGGGGAGGAGTTGGTATTGTTTTTTGGGGATCTGGGGAGAGAACTGATGGTTCAGTGATGGTCTCCGGAGTGGATTTGCTAAGTTCAAGTTTTTTTAGTTCCATAGGAGTAACTCTACCATTTGCTGATCATTGCCAGTGGGGTTTTTGAGATGATACGAATATCATCAAATAAATTGTGGCGCTGAGCATAGTTGGCATCCATAGTAACCCGTTTGTCCCAGGGAACATCGTTGCGTCCGGAAACTTGCCAGGGACCGGTAAGTCCGGGTTTGACACTGAGACTGGTGTTGATTAATGGTTCGATTTTGCTGCCATAACGTTTGAGAGCATCTTCAACTTCGAGGTTGCGAATAGGTCTGGGCCCAACCAGACTCATGTGCCCAAGCAGAATATTGAAAACTTGAGGAAATTCGTCGATGGAAGTTTGGCGGAGAACTCGGCCGATTTTGGTGATCCGAGGATCTTCGTCAAGGGTAAGTTTCCAAGAAGATTTTTTGAATTTTTCGTAGAGTTTGGGATTCTTTTTCCAGTACGCGTCGGCGGCGGCGATCATCGTACGAAACTTGATAATTTGGAAAGGTTTTTTGTTACGTCCAACGCGCTTTTGGTGAAAGAAAATGGGCCCAGATGAATCCAGCTTGATTAAAATAGGGACGACAAACCAGACGGGAAGAAATAAGATGATTAATATTAGCGAAGCAGTAATATCCATTAGCCGCTTGAAGGTGTCGTAGAACATATTTTAGGCAAAACGATCAAGTTTGTTTTCCTTGAGTAATTCTACAATTTTCTTGACATCCTGAGATCGGTCTTTGGGGCAAACCAATAAAGCGTCTTGGGTGTCAACGATGACGAGATTGTTGACACCGTAAGCAACAACTAATTTGGTTTTATTTTCGTTTTTGACAATGGAGTTTTTTGATTCCGGGGCGAAGACGTTACCGTCAAGGTGGACACCGTTATTATCGCCTTCAAAAAATTCATAGACAGAGTCCCAGGTGCCGATATCAGTCCATTTGAATGGCAGAAGAATAGAGTAAGAGTCTTTAAATA
>CAYIUD010000110.1:0-2629 GCA_964366265.1 uncultured Pseudomonadales bacterium
CGTGACGAATCCTTTTGGTGGGGGAATAATTATGTTGGACAAAATGGTGATTAATTTATCCTGGTTGGGGGAAGGAAGAAGTATCGTAGTTTGGGCAGATTTATTGGCATTGTTGTGGATTCCGTTTGTAATGAATGCGATTAACTGGAGTAAGGGACTGGATGGTCAATTACCAGGGATTGTGGTGGTGGCAGGGATGGTAATAGGCTTATTAAGCTTTCGGTATAGTGCAGATGTGGCCCAGTGGCCAGTGGCAGTGTTGGCTTTTGCTTTGGCGGGGGCTTATGCGGGTTATTTGCCTTATAATTTTTTTCCACAGAGAAGCATGCCCGGGTATGGCGGAGGGAGTTTCGCCGGGTTTATGCTGGCGACACTGGCAATTTTATCAACAACAAAAATCGGGACAGCTTTGGTTGTTTTAGGGGTGCCTTTAGTTGACGCAGTTTATATTGGGGTTAGGAGGATGGTGCAAGGACGGTCACCTGTGTGGGGAGATAAAAGTCACCTACATCACCGTTTATTGGAGTTGGGCTGGGGAAAGAGAAGAATAGCAGTTTTTTATTGGACGGTAACGGCAGTTTTGGGTTTTGCGGCATTGCAATTGAACAGCACTCAGAAGTTTTATACAATGGTGGTGGTTAGTTTATTATTGGGAGTGTTTCTTTTATGGATATCTTATGGTCGCTTCTTAAAACAACCAGGCCAAGGCAATGGTTGAAAAATGGGGCGTTGATGGCACCGATAGTTTTTAGCGGATTACTGTTTCATCCGGGTTATATTGAGAGGGTGGTGTGGGCAATGGTGATATTTACACTGGTTAGCGCGAGTGTATATATTTTTAACGATTTGCTGGATCTGGAAGCTGATAAGAAACATCCATTCAAGAAAAAACGACCTTTACCGGCGGGTGATTTACCAGTGTCGATAGCAGTTTTTGCAATTATGGCAGGGATAATTATTGGATTAGCCTGGGCCTATTCAATGAGTTTGTTTTTCTTTCTGTTGGTAGTGGCTTATTTGGTGATTTCGGGAGTGCTTTATACCTTTTGGTTTAAGCGGGTGCCGATTGTGGATGTGATTACGATAGCGACCGGGTATGTCTTGCGGGTGTATGCGGGTGGAGTAGTAATTAATGCACATATGGATGTTTGGTTCTTGTTGACGGTGATATCGTTATCGTTATTTTTGGCGGTGGGAAAGAGGAAGAGCGAGATGACTTTGCTGAAGGGGAGTGGTGATACGAGGATAATTAGGCAAACTCTGAGCCGATACACGGAGGATTTGTTAAATATCTATACCTCAATGTTTGCGACGGCAACTTGGTTGACTTATGCCTTATTTACTTTTAACCAGCCGAAAATTGCGTTTGAGGGAAAGGTGTTGACGTTTATGTCATTATTGCCGAGAACATTTTTGTCGGAGAAGTGGCTGATGGTGACAACACCGTTGGTAGTTTATGGAGTGATGAGATATTTGCAGTTGATTTATGAGAAGAATGAAGGGGAAAGCCCGGAGAGGGTGTTGTTGTCTGACAAGCCGTTGATTGCAACGGTGGCAACTTGGGGAGTATTAGTCTTTGGGTTGATTTATTTGGTTTAGCTTTCCATTATTGGACGAGTTTGGTATAGGTGCCGATGACCCAGCCGGTCTGGTTTTGGAATTGGACCTTGTGCCAGCCATTTTCTGAAGAGAGGTAGGGGAGTTTGACGCCGATGCCAGCTTGACCAATTATTGGAGTATTGCCAGTCTTATTACTTTCACGAACATTAACATAGAGGGTTACGCCGTCGCCAGTAATTTCGACGTAAGGTTTGGTGGTAGTTGAAGAGGAGGTTGGTGAAGGTTGAGGAGAAAGACTGGGGGTCAAACTAGAGGTGGGGGTGGGTCTTTTGGTTGGAGTGAGGGAAAGGGTGGTGATTGAGGGAGCGGCAGAAGGGGTGGCTTCGGAATCGAGACCAAGGACGGGGGGATTGATTTTCTTGGCGAGTTGAGCGGAGATATTGAGGCTGTAACCAGAAATAGTCCGGGCGCGGATGGTTTTATCCTCGAAACCGGGAGAAGTAAGCATGATGGTGTGATCACCTTCGTTAAGGGTGTCGAGAGAGACGGGAGTGAAGCCTTGAGGGTTGCCATCAACGGTAACGGTGACAGCCTCAGGGGTAGTAGTAATAGCAAGACGGGCAGAATTGGAATTGGAGAGTTTTTCAAAAGAAAGGGAGTGGCCGTGAGATTGATTGGGGAGCAAACCTAATTTACGGTCAACAACAGTCAAGACCCCGGGGGTAAGGGTGACCTGGGATTCCCAGGGTTGAATGGTACTATCGCCAGGAGTGAGTTTGATGGTGTAGTTACCTGGTTTCAGATTCTCTTCTAGGATTGGAGTGATGCCAAGAGAATTGCCGTCAAGAAAAACAGTGGCCTGGGGGGTTGAGGTAATTTGAAGGCCTGACTTTTGGTTTGACTGGAGAAAAGGAAGATTGAGAGTACAACCGGAAAGCAAGAGGGAAATGGAGCCAATGATGAGTAATTTGCGGATCATGTTGGGATAAAGTGTAGCAGTTTGGCCACAAATTGACAAACTGGCTAGCCATGGAGGAGGCTAAATAATGATAGAATGGGTAAATTGAAT
>CAYIUD010000111.1:0-2619 GCA_964366265.1 uncultured Pseudomonadales bacterium
GTTACGGCGACCACGGATATCTACACTGTTTCCCTACACGACGCTCTTCCGATCTAGGTTGGTAATTGAGGAAGGGTAAAATGAGTGTAATGGCAGAAATAACAAAGACTGGCCAGTGGAGGACAATAAATTTTTTGGTGTAAGCCATGTCTTTATTATCGCGCAAAATTGAACCGAGAGGTGAGAGTGGGAAAAGGAAGAGGGAGTTTTAGGTTTCCAGTTGAGGCTAAGTATAGAGGATAGATGAGTTTGACAGGGAGAAGGGAAACAATGAAAAATTGGACAAAGTTTAAGATTTGGGAAATTGGGCTTGGTTGGTAACCATAGAGTTCGACGGCAAGGTGGCGGACGTTTTGGGCGACTTGATAAGTCTTGGAAGGATTGATGAGAGAGGTGTTGTGGAGATGACGACGGTATTTAAGGACGGTTTGGGGTAGGTTGGCAAATTGACCAAAACGGAATAGACGGAAAAACAATTCAAGATCCTCAGCGGGAATGTGTTCGGTACGGTACCAAACAAAGTTTTTAGGGACGAAATGGCGATTGATGAGGATGGCAGGATGTTGGACAGGGCAACGGTTGAAAGCGAGTTGATAGATGGAGTTGTGATCCAGGGGGAAAATCTTTTTACCGATTTTTTTGCCGTTGGTGTTGATAACCTGACATTGACCACCAACAATGATGATGTCGGGATGGGATTTGAGGAATTTTAGTTGCAAGGAAAGACGATTTTTGAGCATAATGTCGTCGGCGTCCATACGGGCAAGATACTGACCTTTGGCCAGTTTGATAATTTTGTTGAGGCTGGTGGAAATACCAAGGTTATGTTTGTTTCGGTAAACTTTGATGCGGTTGTCCTTTTTGGCGTAAGAGGATAGAAGATGGAAAGAGTTGTCAGTAGAACCGTCGTCAATAGCGATAAGTTCCCAATTGTTATGAGTTTGAGCGAGGATACTGTTGAGGCAGTCATGAAGGAACAGTTCAGCATTGTGAACAGGTAGGATGATGGAGATTAGATCTTGATTTGATTTCATATTTGTTAAAAAAGATGGCTCCCAATTTGACTAAAGTCTAGCTGGGAGCCGTCGTAAGTTTTTCAGTTGGAATCGATGGTGATCCCAACTGGGAGGTGGCGAACTTTCTGGTCCAGTTGAGCGCATTCGCTCTGGTTCCAAAAGTTGCAGTCGTACTCCAGCATGTAAATGTGCTGGGGTTTGTACGGAACTTGCGTTTCGCCAAAGAAGCGGCCATAGGTTTCCTGACTGAAAATGGCACGCAGTTCGTCCATCGTTTTCGTATTCCCGTAGAAAACCAAGTGACGAAAGGTCGTCATAAGACGGCCGGCGTCCTGGTCGTTTTCCAGCTTCCACCAGTGGCCGACAAAGGTTAAGTCATTGAGTTTTGCGGGGAAGGTTACGGATTCGTTGCTCATCAGAATGATGTAGCCCTCGTATTCGTACCCATTGCCACGCTGGTCCCACCACTCAACCACAGCCGGACCGGTAAAAGTGAACTGACCTTGCCATTCGCCTTGGTCTTTATAAGGAATGTTCCAGCCAGTGGTCCAGTCAGGATCAATCTGAGAATTAAAGTGGATGGATTCGTCAGAAGAGAAGCCTGGTTCCGAATTTTGATTCTCGATTTGAACTTGGGATCTGACCTGCTGGCCAAACCAACCAATGGCAAAAGTGCCTGTGGCATACATAAGTGCGAGCGCCAGAAGCAAAAAAGCCGCTAGGCAACCAATTCTTATAGCCCTTCTTGTTTGGTTCATTGATACCTCCTAAAATGTGCAAGTGGGAGACGTATCTCCCAGAGGTTTTTATGCCTCAGGATGTAGCCCTTTGGCTACACGGCTGAGAAATAAAAGCGGGGAAGTTAGATTTTGGGGACGAAATTACCCGCGTTTTTGGCGAGAATGAAGCTAAAGAGACCAGTGCCATAAAGGACACCGGAGATGGTGTAGAGAACTTCGGCTTCACCAGCAGTGTCGACGATTTTGGGGGTAGAAGAACCACAAACTTGGCCGCCATAAACAATTTGACAGTTGCCGTTGTCTTCGGCTTTGGCCGGAGTAATCAATAAAGCGGTCACAAAAAGGGCCGTGGCGAGAGAAAGAGTGAGTTTGGTCTTGTGTTTCATATCTGGCCTATAATAGCAGGAACTGGGGAGTTGTCAAGGTTTTAACAAGGGAAAGGGTTAGTTGGCTCGTCTGGCATAGAGGAAGATTCGGACAGGACTGTTCCAGAGTTGACAGGTGTAGAGGATAAGATCAGCTTCAAGATCAGTAGTTTGTTCGCCAGATTCTTTTTGGTAGATCTGATAGAGGTACTGACGTTGGTCCCAAATGATTTCGATTTGGTCGTTTGGTTCGAGTTTGGGGAGGCTGTAAAAGGAGTTGAGTTTTCTGAAAGTATTGGTCCAGTCAAGATAACCCCAGCGGTGGGAGGCAAGGATGATTGGGCGGGAGTTTTGGTTAGGGGTACCCCAGCCCGGAGTGAGCCAGATGCCTTGGCGAAGGATTTCTTCCCAGTTGTCACCCTGGTGGATAAGGCCGTTGACCCCAATCTTGTTGATAGTGAGTTTGTTCTGTTTGGGGAGCGTGGGATCGTGTGGGGG
>CAYIUD010000112.1:0-2573 GCA_964366265.1 uncultured Pseudomonadales bacterium
CTTGGAAATTACGTTTTGTACTTTTTTCCATATGTACCTTGATTTTAATATTTAACGTGCCAACCTTGTGGGCAGGTTTATTCTACCACGAAAAGTGCTGGCTTCAGGCTGAATTCGCAAAGATGGTAAAATTTGGTATGTGAATACAGAAGTAATCATTGATAGAGATGTATCAATATGGCTAAAGGATAAGAATGAAAATAATGTGGAAACTGTTGCAATAGAGGCAATTAAGGATTAATGTAGCGACAAAATTTCCCTAGATGATCTAAGTTGCATTTTCAACTACTTTTACTTCAAACTTATCAAAACCAGCAACTACTCATCTGATCGATTAGGATACTCGAAAACGGAATAACCAAAGGTAACCCTAGATTTTGCTGAATAAAACAACAACGCCCTTTATCTTGAATGCGCTACAAACCCACCAACACTCCAAGCCAATCCCTCATTGACCCGTTGCAATTGACACCCCCACCGCCGCTGGAACAATCAAACCATCTGGATCATACTTACGATTCACCTCTCCCGGAGCCGTACTAGGATCAAACCTCCCAGCAATCATCTCAAAAATAAAACCATTAATCTTTTGACTCTCCTCAAAAAATGGTCCAACTTCAGCCACCACAGCATCAAAGTACTCTGCTCGCTCTGGATCATCTGGTCTAGTAGCCCCCACCAAACCTACCATCACATCCACTTTCATTATTTTACCCTCCGACTGCTCCAATTTCTCAACCAACTCACCTGGCACCATTGGTTGCCCTTGCAAAGAACCCGACGGCAATAACTCCTTACCAGGATATTCCATCCAACCTCTCTTAACTATCTGATCATCAATCCTCCCAAAATCAAAAGGGATAAAGAACTTTGTTCCTGACACATCTTCAAAGCCAACATAACCAATCAACCTACCACCCACCACTTCCACCTCCAATAGCTCACCCACGAACTGGGTCAGTCTCTCCTTGTTTGGATCTTTAATTTCATCACCAACATATCCTAATCTATACGGCTCTCCAAAAGGCCCTACTAATCTATCTTCATCTGTAAATTCGTACTCCCCCGAAACCCACATATCCATCGAATCCTCTTGAGGATTCCCCACCTCCGCACTCACCAACCTAACCTCTCCATTTCTTGGCGGCGTTGGAGTTGCTGGTGCTTCTTTCTCACCAGCCATAGCCGAACTAATCACTATTGCAATTGGTTCACCATTCTTTACCTTTACGGCATCCAAAGAAACCGGAATCATCTCTTCTCCATCACTCCACGTTGTCACCGCCACCCATTTCCCTACCTCCGGAACCTCAAGTTTCCCACCATCAGCAGTGATAAGCCCAAAGCTTTCTTCCCCATCTCCGACCAAATATTTATGTAGATCCTCAGTCATCACCATCAATACCGGTGTCGTCAAACCATACCCCTCCACCTCCACTGGCTCCATGTGACCAATCCTGTCACCAACACTGTACACAATACTTCCCTGTTTCAATCCCGACCCTCCTTCTTTATCCACTCGTAAAAACGGCACTCCCGTTGTAACCCCATCTTTACCAGTAACAAATGCCACTTGCATACTCATCTCTCCCTCAATCATTAACGGCTGGAGCTTATCAACCAAACCGCTCAAGACCGAACCAACTTCTAAAGTCATCACCCCACCACTTTGATCAACTGAATCAAGTTCGCTTTTTTCCAAATTGGCACTCGGAATCTCGTTCACCTTAATCTCTGCTTCTTTTTGGCGAAGCTTCTCACCCCCCCCTGGATTAGACTGCTCGACCACTGGATTTGGTCCTGCAACTCGTCCTTCATCCACTGATTTATTTGCTTCAGTTTTGCCGGCCATCGGCAAAAGACCAGTGGTCGCCATCAATCCTCCTGCCACCAAGTTTGGAGCATTCTTCAAAGCCTTAGGCAAACCACTCCCCAACCACCTCTCCTGAGTTTCTCTCTTATTATCACCCTCCATTTGTTTCGTATCCATCTCTTGTCTGATCATAGCTTATATTTTTTCAAATTTGCAACTAATTTTAATTGTCGTTCAGATCCGGCTTTTTTGCCGATCCCTGCTTGATTGCTTTAATTTCTAAAAAAACCGCATTTCAGCGGCTAAGGAACTCCCCTCTCTTTAAAGAAGGGCCTAACACCTCTATTAGTGTTGTTCCCAATCTCATACTAAATCTGTACTATATACCTCTCCGTCAAGGATGTCAAGGATTATGGGCTTGTTCAGGTAAGGTACTTTAAAGTGTTATGATGGTTTTATGTCTGCCCACATAGGAATTGATTTAGGAACTTCTAGTATCAAATTAGGTAAAGTTTCAGGAAAAAAGGTGGAATTGTTGGCAGTTAACGTCAATCCGCTGGGTAAGGTGATGTTGGACACTGAGAAAGAGCGGGATGGGCTGGCGGAGGCAATTAAGCGAATGTTATCCGAAAATAAGGTTACGGAGAACAAGTTTAGGGTGGTATTGCCTGAAAATGTAGTTTATTCGAGAGTGATCACTTTACCGGTGCTTACAGATGCAGAGTTAGCGAGTGCGATAAAGTGGGAGGCAGAACAGTAT
>CAYIUD010000113.1:0-2560 GCA_964366265.1 uncultured Pseudomonadales bacterium
AATTATGAAGTAGGTTATTTGGGTGATGGCATCAATGATGCACCAGCATTAAAGTTGGCGAATGTGGCGTTGGCAGTGAAAGGGGCTTCGGACATTGCTAGAGAGACGGCGGATATTGTTTTGCTGAAGAAAGATTTGATGGTGATTGTGGAAGGGATAAGACAAGGAAGGGAGATTTTTGCGAATACGAGCAAGTATATTAAGACAACTTTGGCGGCTAATTTTGGGAACTTTTATGCGGTGGCGATCGCGTCTTTGTTGGTTGATTATTTGCCGATGTTGCCGATGCAGATTTTGTTGGTTAATTTGTTGTCTGATTTTCCAATGATTGCGATTGCGATGGACAGAGTGGATGAAGAGGAGGTGTTGAGACCAAAAAGATTTGATTTGAAGGAGATAATTTATTTGGCGACAGTGCTGGGGATTGTGAGTTCGGTGTTTGATTTTATGACTTTTGCGATTTTTTCGAGAATGGGGGAGCAGGCTTTGCAGACGAATTGGTTCATGGAAAGTATTTTGACGGAGCTAGTCTTTATCTTTTCGGTGAGGAGTCGGCGGTGGATGTGGTTGGCGAGCCGGCCGGCGGGGGTCCTGGTGGGTTTGGCAGGGCTGGCGGGGTTGGTAACGGTTTTGGTACCACTATCGACGATGGGTGGGTGGGTGTTTGGTTTTGTGAGACCGAGCGGAATGAATTTGGTGACGGTGGCGGGATTGGTGGGGGGGTATTTGGTGGCGACAGAAGTGGTCAAAAGGATGTATTACCGAATGGTGGTGAGGCCGGAGACGAGTTTGGTTTTGAGCCAGGGATAGATTAACCAAGAAGTGAGAACGGTGAAAAGGATAACTTCGATAGTGAAAGCCGGACTGTGGAGGTAGGTGCTGAGCCATTGTTCGTTGGTGGCCGGTTGGAGAGGGGTGAAGGAGTATTCCCTCCAAGAGAAGGGGGCAAGCCAAGCAAGGCCGATGGTGTCCCCAAAAGTATCTAGAACCATGTGGCTTTCGGCTCCAAAACTGAAGGCGAGGGTGGGAATAAGATAGCGGTATTGGTGGGAAATTTTGAAAATAAGGATATAGATGAAGGTGAGGGTGATCCAAAACAAAGGAGCATGGAAGGGAGTTTGGTGGTGGTTGGCGATGGCGTTGGTGAAGAAAAGGTCCAGATCAGGGAAGACCGAACCAACAACGGCGATGAATTGGGTTGTCGAGGTTGGTTTGAGGCCTCGGCGTTTGAGAGCGGAGAAAATGGAAAGAGGAATAAGGATGTGGGTAGGATCGAGCATTGGGTTATTTTACAGGAGTTAAAAGTCCACACTTTTGAATTATATAAGTTGGTTTATTCTAGTCGAGTAGTTATAAAGAAGATTGGGAGTGTTGGGGTCGAAAAATGGTAAAAATTGTTTTATATTTTTTTATATAAGTGTTGTAACAAGTTGCGAATAGAGTTTGTGTAAAAGATGAGATGTTGTTAAAGATTGGTTAATTATTGTAAAGTTGATTCTAAATATTTTATGATGTCTTGTAAAGATTATTAGATTTAGGAATGATTATGAATAATTAGAGGATACTTATTTGTTAGCTTGAAAAAAATAGAAAGAGAATGAGGTGGAAGATAGATCTTAAAATTATGGTCAGAAAGGTAAAAATGATGTAGCAAAATCTTGGAGTGTTATGGGTGTTGTAATGATTTGTGAACTATAAAAATGAACTGGTTGATGGTTGTAAAATTGATCCCAAAAGGTCATGTGGTGTGCTGTAAATAACTTTGGACTAATTATGAATATAAGATTAATTAGCTTTTTGGTTTTTTTGGATTTTTTTGAATCAAAGAGAGAGATTGGATGGGATTCGATGAAAAAGTAGGAAAAACTTAAGGATTGGTAAATTTATTGGTGGTTGTTTCTGGTTTGTGATCTCTAAAATTGAAATGAGGCCATTTTATGATGCTATTTTGAATGTAAAAAGTGTTCAACATGGCAAAAACCGGATCAAAAAGGTAAGAGTGACGAAATGGTGGAATTAATACTTTGTTTAATGATATGGGTCTAGATTAAATTTCGTCTTTTTGGAAATCCTTGTGAAAGATCTAGCGAAGCGTTCTTTATCCGCTCCGTAGGGGGGCTGGATTCTTGCTACCGGCAGGCAGGCTTTCGCAAACTTAGAATGACAGGAAGGAAAAACGAGGGACAAATCAGATTAGGATTTGAATTAGCAAAAACTCCGACTGTAAAGCAGGAAGTTTACCTACTCCATGTTTGGATCTCTGAATTGATTGGATTAGGGATTTTTTGGTTAATGTTCATTTTTTGAAATTGGTACAACTATTGAGTATATTTGTTATTCATAGAACTGTTTAGGCATTTTTTCCTTTTTTAGAGAAATAATTGGATATTAAGGTAAGTTCAAAGAGAATGATAAAGGGTAAAGTAAGCAAAATGTCGGCAAGGATTGAATCTGCCGGAAGAAGAATGGCAAAGATAAATGAACCAAGATAGAACCAGGAGCGTTGTTTGCTTAGTTGATGTTGTTTGATGATTCCTAAGTACATGAGGAGAAGGAGGAT
>CAYIUD010000114.1:0-2551 GCA_964366265.1 uncultured Pseudomonadales bacterium
ATTGTGGTAAGGTTCAGAACGAACATGACGCGGGGACTTTTTATGGTCATGAAGTGGTGGGAGCGAGAATGGTTGGAAAAATCGCTGATGATTTACGGTTGTCAAAAAAGGATAAGGAGAAAATAGTGACTTTGGTGCGTTGGCATATGTTTGCTTATGAACCAAAAATGACTGATGGGGCAGTGAGGCGGTTTATAAGAAGAATTGGAAAGGAAAATATTAATGACATGATTTTGCTAAGAATTGGTGACCGCAAGGGGGGAGGGAGTAAAACGACTAGTTGGAGACTGCAAGAATTTCAAAAAAGGATTGGGGAGCAGTTGTATGAGCCAATGACGCCTTCGGATATGGTTATTAACGGAAATGATGTGATGAAGATGCTGGGGATTAAGCCGGGGCCAAAAATTGGACAGGTCATCAATGCCTTGTTTGAGGAAGTGATTGAGGATACAAGTAAAAATAATAGGGAGTATTTGGAAAAACGGATTAGAGAGCTGGGCGAGAAAGATTAATTACTTTTTTTGGATTAGTTTATTCCAAGTAACAAGCAGGGGGATGGCATTGAAAGTTGAGGAATAGGTGCCAGTAATGGCACCAATAAGAAGGGCAAGAGCGAAATTGTGAATAGTCTCCCCTCCAAGGAGAACGAGGGCGAGTAGCATGAAGATGATCGTAAGAGAATTGTTAATAGAACGGGCCATGGTTTCGGTGACGGCTTGATTGGCGAGAGCTTCGAAGGAGGAAAGGTGTTTTTTGTTCTTTAGTTCGCGAATTCGATCGAAAACAACGATAGTATCGTGAACGGAAAAGGAAAGAGTAGTAAGAACGGCGGTAACGAAAAGGAGATCGGCCTGGATACCGAAGAAGTGGCCAAGAATTGAATAACTACCAAGGAGAATCAGAGTGTCGTGGAGCATGGCGATGATAGCAGAAAGACCATAAGTGAGGTTTTTGAAGGTGTAGGCGGTATATAACAGGGTAAGTGTGGCGGCGATAGCAATAGCGGTAAGAGCCTTGGTGAGCAATTGGCGACCAATGCTGGGACCGATGGAGGTGAAAGAAACTACTTCTACTTTTTCAAATTTTTCTCGTAACTTAGTTTTGATTTCTTCTACTTGTTTTTGGTTAATTGGCTCTAATTTGATGGTGACGCGATTTTGAGATAGAGAGAGTTGATAGATGGCATGATCGGTCAATAAGTTATTTATTTGGTCAGAATTTGGGTTGGTAATGTCGAGTTCAAGGACGGATCCACCAGTGAATTCGACTGAAGGGAGAAGACCAAAACGAATTAGAGAATAGACACCGGGAATAATGATTGAGAGGGATAAAGCAAAATAGAAGAAGCGAAATTTCATCCAGTTCATAGATAGGTGATAAGCCCTGCCTGCCGGCAGGCAGGGTTCAGAGCTCAGAGCTCAGAGTTAAATAATTTTTTAGGACCACGATAAAATAGGCGGAGCAATGTTCTGGTGACGAAGATACCAGTGAAGAGGGAAATGGCAATGCCTAAGGCTAGAGTGAGGGCAAAGCCACGAACCGGACCTGAGGTCGGCAGATATGACCAGTTTAACGGATTAAAGAGGATAAAGGCGGTGATCAATGTAGCAATATTGGCATCTTTGATTGAGTCCCAGGCACGACCAAAACCTAATTCTAGGGCGATCTGCCAAGGTCGGTTGCTTCTAATTTCTTCTTTCATACGTTCAAAAATGAGGATATTGCTGTCAACAGCCATACCAACGGAAAGAATAAAACCGGCGATACCAGGAAGAGTCAAGGTGATGGGAATGAGTTTGTAGAGAGCAAAGGTAATGATGCCATAAATAATTAAGCCAATGCTGGCGATAAAGCCGAGCCAACCATAATAAGCGCACATGAAGACGATGACGATGCTAAGACCGATAAATCCGGCCCGAAGACTCTGATTGATAGAACTGGTTCCTAGGGTAGCGGCAATGGTATTTTGACTGACAATAGTGATAGGGACCGGGAGAGCGCCAGCATTGAGTTGAACACTTAAGGCTTTAGCGGAGTCAATGGTAAATTTGCCACTGATAATTGCTTCGCCGGTGGTGATTTCTGACTGGACGGTGGGATAAGTGATAAGTTGTCTATCGAGGGCAATGCCGATGGGTTTGTTCAGGTATCGTTTGGTGAGATCAGCAAATTTTTTGGCACCTTCGGGAGAAAATTGGAGACTAACGACGGGCTCACTTGTTTGAGAATCAAAAGTAACGGAGGTTTTTTTAAGGTCAGCGCCGGTTAAATTTGAGGGGGAAAAGTCAATCAATTGAGGTTGGCTGGAATCAGTTGCTTCGGCGTAGACAGGAGTAAGAAATTCAAGTTGAGCAGTGGTACCGATTAGCTCAAGGGCTTTTTCTGGGTCATCAAGTCCCGGAAGTTCGACAACAATCTGGTTGGTGTCACCGGTTTGTTGAGAAAAGATATTAGGTTCAGAAACACCAAAAAGGTCAACACGGCGGGAAATAACTTCTTTGGTTGAGGAGAGGGCATCTTCCCGATCTTGACTGGGAATTTCACTCATATT
>CAYIUD010000115.1:0-2537 GCA_964366265.1 uncultured Pseudomonadales bacterium
TGAACCTCATTTCTCAAATATCTAAAAACCCTCACCAACAAATCTCCCAACACATATGTCCGCCAATTCCCAATCGTCACGTAGTCATACACCGTCGGCCCACACGTGTACATCCCCACCCTTTTGTCTTTAATTGGGACAAACTCCTCCTTTTTTCTGGTTAACGAATTAAAAATCAACATCTATTTATTCATAAATTATAAGCATCACCCCCAATATGAGGCAGTCTGGCAACAAATATTTATAAGTTCTTTACTTGATGGGTCCCAGCCGATGGCTTGCCTGCCGGCAGGCAGGGTTTATCCCCATCAGGTCCTTGGGAGATATTCGAATAAATATTTGGCGACCTGAATCCTCATCTGGGCGTCTTTCTTTTTTGCTTCTGTTTTTCTTGGACGAGCAAGAAAAATAGAAGAATAAAAATTAAATTAATCTATCTTAAATTTTACATATTTAAATTGGTATTGTCTCCCATAGTCTGCCACTGCAAAATACTCCCGCCAGCATACCACTTTTTCAATCAACCACTTCTGCCACCAAGAAAAATTTCCCAATTGACTCTCATAGGACTTAATTGCCCGGCATTTTTGCCTCATTTCTACCTTACTTAAACCAATCATTACCCTCTCTTTCTCTCTCATTCCTCTCAACTCTGAATGAACCATAAACTGTCTCAAAATCCCCGGCCAAACCGGCCACCACAATCCTGTTTCTGGCATTTCTTTACTCAAAAACTCAAATAACCACTCACCCAAAACAATATGATCCGGATGACCCGTCACTCCAGTTGGTCCATAACTGACCACCAATCCCGGCTTAAATTTCCTCACCTCCTCTTTCAATTTTCTCTTCCATTCACCCCTAATTCCTTCAAATAGACCAATGTCTCGCAATTTCCCATCCGCAAAATCCCAAATCTGATACTTGTTCACTCCCAACTCAATCATCGCCAACTCGAACTCAACTTTTCGAATCTGTTTCAGTTTCTCTCCCTTATTCCCATTCCTATGGTTCTTTCCCCGTCCTCCCTGAGTCAGACTAATCACCTCCACTTCCCAACTCTCACTCACCATCCGCTGAACCAACCCACCCGCCATGAACACCTCATCATCCGGATGAGGAAAAATCACCATTACTTTTTTCTTCTCTATCTGTCCAAGTTTTATTTCCGCTTTTTCCATAAAAAAACACGCTCATTAACAACAGCGTGTTGCGGTTCACGACCTCATGTCGGAAAGTTTCCACCTCAACCTTTACTTAATTTTTGCCAACTACACCGGCACTGTCGGGTTTTACTTGAGGGAATCCCTCTTTCCTCCCGCCCTTATCCGAAACGGTGCACACTTCCGTTTCCTTGGTTTACTTTAATTATAACTCAATTTTTTTGTCTTATCATCTCCCCCGTTCCTCCTCCTCGCTTTGCCCTATCAATCATTTGTCTCACCCAACTTTTCTTTTTCTTTTCTTTTTGTTGCTCAACCACTTCTCGCTCCTGTTCTTCTGCTCTTACTTCCTGAGTTTTTTCTGCTTGTTTCTGCCTTACTACTTGTTCCAATTGTCCCTGCACCTCTATTAATCTTTGCCTTGCGGCTCTCTCTTTCTCCATCTTGATTCGTTGGAATTCTTGATCCTCAAACCCTTCAGCCTCAATCTGACCTGATTCCTCGCCACTCCCAACCATCCCTCCACTCAAACCCTCTACTCCTGTTTCCAACACTCTCTCAACTACCTGCTTACCTGCTTCTGCTACCCCTTTTGCCGCATCCACTGTTGCCGCCTTACCCACATCACCCAAACTTTTTCCAATCTGTTGTCCTATTCCAACCATCTTTGTTTATCTTAGTCCTTATAACTTGTAACTTAATTTTACATCTCTCTTCGCCCCTCCATCGCCCGGCTCAGCGTCATCTCATCCGCATACTCCAAGTCCGCTCCGGTCGGCAAGCCCCGCCCGATCCTGGTTACTTTCGTCCCTGTTCCCACCAATTCCTTTACTTTATTAGCAATATACATTGCCGTTGCCTCACCTTCCATCGACGGATTAGTCGCCAAAACTAACTCTTTTATCCCTCTCGTCTTCACTCGCTCCAATAACTGCGACAAATAAATATCATTTGGACCGATATTATTCAATGGATTAATCACCCCATGCAAAACGTGATACACCCCACCATATCCATCTGCTTTTTCCAAAGCCAACAAATCCAACGGTGATTCCACCACACAAATCACTCCTTCGTCTCTACTACTGTCCTTACAAACTTGACACAAACTCTCCTCCCCTACATTGAAACACCTTTCACACATTTTTGTCTCTTTTTTTACCTTTATGACTGCTTCCCCAAACCGTTCCAACCGATCTTGCGGAAACCTCAACATATAATAAGCCAACCTCTGGGCCGTCTTGGGACCAATCCCCGGCAGTCCTTCAAGCTGATCAACTAATCTTTGTATTGGTCTAATGTTCCGCATAACAACTACTGAGTATAAACCGGAAGGCGATGAAAACGCCATCACTTTCAATCTGCCAATAGTAA
>CAYIUD010000116.1:0-2531 GCA_964366265.1 uncultured Pseudomonadales bacterium
AATCAACCAATACACCCGCCTTCTCACTCTCCCTCTGGCAATCATTCAGAGTTTCGGTCTGATTATTCTCCTCAAAAATCAAGGCATTGCCCTCATCAGCTCCCCTCTCCAACTTCTCAGCATCATGATTACCCTCACCACCGGCACTATCCTGCTCATGTGGTTAGGCGAACTCCTTACTGAACACGGTCTCGGCAACGGTGTTTCTATCATTATCTTCGCCGGTATTGCCGGGCGCCTCCCTGTCGCTTTAATCCGGACGGCCTCCGTCGCCACTTCCCAAAACTTAACCAATCTTGTTGTCTTTAGTGCCATGGCCATGGTTGTCATCTACTTCGTCGTCAAAACCACCCAAGCCCAACGTGAGATTACCGTTCAATACGCCCGTCGTCTCCGCTCCTCTCTCTCCACTGGTACTCAACTCACTCACCTACCTCTGCGTCTCAATCAGGCCGGTGTTATCCCCATTATCTTTGCCGTCTCTCTTATGCTTGTCCCCTCTATGCTTGGCAACTTCCTTTCCAGCTCGGCCAATCCCACCCTTAACCAACTTGGCCGTTTCTTTGCCATCAATCTTGCCCCTCAAACTATTTCTTATATCACCCTCTATTTCCTTCTCGTCATTATTTTTACTTATTTTTATACCGCCGTCGTTTTCAACCCCGAAAAAATTGCCGATCAAATCAAAAAAAATGGCGGTTTTATCCCGGGAGTCCGTCCCGGCCAACCTACCATCGATTACCTCACCCACATTCTCAATCGTATTACCCTTGCCGGTGCCTTCTTCTTGGGCCTCATTGCCGTTCTTCCCAACGTCATGCAGTCCCTCACTAGCGTCAGTACCCTCGCCATCGGCGGCACTGGTTTGCTCATCGTTGTTTCCGTCATTCTCGAAACCGCTCGTGACATGGAATCCCAACTCGTCATGCACAATTACGATAAATTTCTAAGCTGATTTACTTTGGTATCTCCCCCTGCCAAGGGGGAGAAGCATATCAATGCAGAGGGGGTTTATCTTTTCCCAAATTTATCTCCCCCTGCCAAGGGGGAGAAGCATATCAATGCAGAGGGGGTTTATTTAACTCTCCCCAAATCACCTCCAACACCAACTCGATATTTTTTAATACCTCGCTATTCCAAAAACGTAATACTTTTATTCCTAAAGAATTCAAAAACTCAGTTCTTTCTTGATCGTAAATTTTCTTCTGGTCATCATTGTGTTGACCACCATCTAATTCAATAGCCATTTTCTTTTCAGTACAGTAAAAATCAAGTACATAGGGACCAATACCATGTTGCCTTCGGAACTTAAATCCTAATTGATTTTGTTTAATCCTCAACAACAACAGTTTTTCAGCGTCTGTTGAATTTTTTCGCAAATCTTTACGAATAACCTTTAATGAAACCGGATTATTAAAACGCGGCATAAGTTCATTAAACCCCTTTCGCACTTCGTGCTGTTCCCCCTTGGCAGGGCGAACTAAAATTGGAGTTAGTGTTCGGGATAGAATGAAAATATGGTATTCTCCACCCATGACCAGTGAACAAGGACAAAAATTTCATGCCCAAGCCGAACAAGCTCGCGAACAAGGTCATTTTCTCGAAGCTCTAAAACTTACTGACGAAGCCATCCTTGCCTATCAGTCTGAAGGCGACACAGCTGGTTTTGCCGAAGTCCTCTCTTCCCGCTTTTTGACCCTAAGACATCTTTTTAACAAAACCGGAGACCAAAACTATCTTATTCTCGCCAAACATACTGTTATTGCTTCTGTAGAAATTGCCCAAAAAACCGATTCCAGTGCCACTGCTCTACCACTTTTCAACCTCGCCAAAATCCAGGAAGAACTAGCAGAACTAAACGAAGCTATCTCAAGCTATCAACAGGCTCTTAAAATCATGAAAACTAATCCTTCGGCTCAACACAATCGTCCTGGGGTTATTGCCGATATGGAAAATCATCTCGCCATCGCTGAACTTAAAAATGGCGACCAAACAGCCAAACAACGAGCTTTAGACGCTCTCACTCGCTTAAGCCAATCTGACGAACCCCAATACAACCAAGATGTTTGGATCTCTGGCGGCTATATGCGTCTAGCTCAAGCTACCAAAAAGAAAGAGTATTTAGACCAAGCCAAAGTCATCATTGACGCCAACCCCGATCTTATCCTCCGCAAAGCACAACTAGAAAAACTTTCCCCAAATTTATAATAAAAACCCCGCTTCTAAACGGGGTTCTCTCTTCCAAAAATCAGATAATTGATCTTCAGCAGAATTCGCAACTTCCAAAATTCCCAAAACAATCTTCCCAGCTCCCTTTCTTCCTCCCCATTTCTATTCATTTGTTTTAGCTGATAATAGTCCCTGGAAACATCCCAAAGCCGGTCAAAAATCCTGTTACCCGCCTCTCTATCAAACACATCTCTTCTCCCTTACTTTTACAGTACGCGCCAAATTATACCACTTTAACCCTCATAAGTTTATAAATCCATCCAGTTAGAAGCTCTCAAAAATCTACGCTATACTCGACCCAT